>JAHWIA010000100.1 GCA_019322855.1 Candidatus Woesearchaeota archaeon
CAATTATTGACAGAGACAGACAGTCCTTATCTTAATCCATATAATAGAGAGGACAGGAATGAGCCTGCGTTTGTAATAGAATCTGTTAAAAAATTAGCAGAGATAAAGAAGGTTACAGTAGAAGAGATGAAAAACATTGTCTTCAAGAATTATCAGGACTTGATTTAGGTTTTAGATTCTTGCTCATCAATAATGTGTTGTTCTCATATTCTACACTATCCATGAACATTTCTATCAATAAAAGACCTAGTTCTCCTTTTGTGTTTGGGTAATTGTTGCCGTATCTTCTATAAGCTTCAAAATTCTTTGATCTGGCATCTTCTGGCGTAATTATTCTTCTCCTCTTGAATGCTTCATAATCAAAACCTGCTCCGAAATCCCTGATTGAAAGTTTGATGTGTTTTTCTGCCCTATAGTATTGGAAATCCACTGTTGCTTCTGGATCTCCTCCATATGCATATCTTGTAGAATTTTCCATTGCCTCAAGTATGCAAGTTTCAAAACCGTCAACCAGATCTGCGAGTCCTGCTCTTTTCAGGTCGCCAGTCACTCTTTCTATAATAGAATGAATAGAATCATATGTTCCTTTGACAGTATCAAGGATTCTAAAAAGATAGCCTGTTTCCCTGTCTTTTTCTTCCACTGCGATTTCATCTATAGGTAATGTGTTGGGCAAAAATTGTTCACCTCACTATAAAATTTTACTATGCTTTTTGTTCGACCCCGCCCCTATATAAACTTTTCGAATAAGCAAGTTTTTTAAAGCAGACAATATTGTGCATTATTATGATAACAAAAACACCATACTTTTCGTACAGGAACAAGCAGTTGTGCAAAGGCTGTAAACAATGTGTAAAAGGCAGGAAACTAGTCTTGTTTGTGACAGGCCTGTGCAGCAGGAACTGTTTCTATTGTCCGCTATCAGAAAGAAAGCACAAGAAAGATGTGATTTGCGCGAACGAGTGGGAGATACAAAAACCAACAGACATTTTACATGAAACAAAGATGTGCGGAAGCACTGGTGCAGGAGTCACAGGCGGAGATCCATTAGTGAAATTAGACAGGACAGTCAAGTTCATCAGGATGTTAAAGAAAAAGTTCGGCAAGAAATTCCATATCCATCTTTACACGCCTCTTCTGCATGTCAATGAAAAAAGCATGCAGGCATTGTACAAGGCTGGTCTGGATGAGATACGATTCCATCCTGATTTCATTTCCAAAGATTACAAAAAGTTTTGGAAAAACATACAATATGCAAAGAGGTACAAGTGGAAAATAGGCATAGAGATCCCGATAATCCCAAATTATGAGAAGCAGACAATAGAGTTGATTGATTATTTCAAGAAGCATGTAGATTTCTTTAATTTCAATGAACTTGAGATTGCAGGCGTCAATATTTCAAAGATGAAAAAAAGATGTTACAAGAGCAAGGATGGATTTAGTTACGCTGTCAAAGGAAGCCATCAGATGGCCCTCAAACTCATGCGCAAGTATCCAAAACTAAGGATACACTACTGCACTGCAAGATTAAAGGATGCAGTACAGCTGGCGAACAGGATGAAGAATAGGGCTAAGAACGCTAAGACAAAGTATGACAAGGTCACAAAAGAAGGCATGCTGATCAGAGGCGCAGTCTATTTGCCAGACCTTAAGCCCGGCTTTGGTTATCATCAAATCCTGCGAGACATAAGGCAGGGTAAGAATAAAAATAAGAGACATAATAAACAAAAACTGTTGCGAGATCTCGCAGAATTAAAGACTGCGATCAAGCGCGAGTTCAAGATAGACACTTTGATTGACAAGGATAAATTTCGATTAATCACATCCACGGCAAACGCCCAAAAATTAGGAAAAGAACTGGAAAATGTGGCTATTGTGGAAGAATATCCTACAAAGGACGCGCTCGAGATTGAGCTTCAATTTCTTTGAATTTGGTCATTTATAGCCTGCAGAACCATAATCTTTATATACTATTATGAATATATATTCATATAAAGGATATGAATATATATCCGAAATGGTTGGAGGTGGCAAAAATGCCAGGATTTGACAGAACAGGACCAATGGGTCTTGGACCAAGAACAGGCCGTGGAATGGGCCCTTGCGGAAGAGGCATGGGTGTCAGGAGAGGCTTTGGTCGCGGACTCAGAAGAATGTTTGGCTTTGGCAGAGGTCAAGGCTACGGAAGAGGTTTTGGAAGAGGATATGCCTGGAGCGATGCTCCTGCATATTCAGCTTCTTATCCAGAGCCTTCAAAAGAAGAGGAAAAGCAGCTTTTGCAGGAAGAACAGAATGCTATCGAGCAAGAGCAAAAAGTATTAATAGAAGAACTTGATAGTATCAAGAAGAGACTTGCAGAGCTTAACAAAGATGCCTAGACCAAGAATCTTGAGAAGAGTTTTGTTCGAGCCGAACATCAATTACTTCAAGCCAGCAGGAGTGCCATTGAGCGGGCTGGAAGAAGTAGTTTTGACTATCGATGAATTCGAAGCTGTGAGACTTAAGGATTTTGAAGGTGTTGACCAGGAGAAAGCAGCCAAAAAGATGAAGATTTCACAGCCGACTTTCCATCGATTGATATTATCAGCAAGAAAAAAGATTGCAGAGGCCATTGTTCAAGGCAAGGCAATCAGGATAGAAGGAGGTCACTATAAAATGGCAGCTCGACAAGGTATGGGAAGAGGCAGAGGCGCAGGAATGGGCGCTGGAGCTGGAAGAGGTATGGGCAGAGGAAGGATGGCAGGCGGTCCGCCAGCAGTTTGCATATGTCCTAAATGCGGAGCAGAACTTCCCAAACAGAGAGGCATTCCATGTTCTCAAATGAAATGCCCTAAATGTAATGTTTTGATGGTGAGAAAATAATTAGAAAGGTGAAAAAAAATGAAAATTGCAATAAGTGCAACAGGAAAAGACCTGGACAGCCAGGTAGATGTGAGATTTGGCAGATGTCCGTATTTCATCATCGTTGATATAGAAGGCAAGAAAATTAAAGGATCAAAAGCAATAGAGAATACTGCAACTGCACAGGCAGGCGGTGCTGGAATCAGCGCAGCTGAGATTATCGGCAATCAAAAAGTTGATGCAGTCATCACAGGAAATCTCGGGCCAAGAGCTTTTGATGTGCTTTCACAGCTTGATGTTGAAATATACCAGGCAACAGGCACTGTCAAAGATGTCATTGACAAGTTCCTGAAAAAAGAACTGACAAGGATTGATGAGCCTACAGGTCCTCAGCATAGAGGCATGGGCGGCAAATTTCAATAATAGAGATGGGTGATGCCAATGAATAAGCTATGGTTTGTAGTGATAGCGATTTTGATTGTTTTAGTAGGTTCTGTTTTCTTTTTTGGTTTCGACGGATTAGGACAGGCTACAGGTTCTGCTGTTGACAATGAAGGCGGAAACCAAGTCACTGCTTATGTCTTCTATGGCAAGGGCTGTCCTCACTGTTCCAGATTATTGACTTTCCTGGACGAGAAAAAAGAAGAATTTCCTAATCTGGAAGTA
>JAHWIA010000101.1 GCA_019322855.1 Candidatus Woesearchaeota archaeon
TAAGTGAAGCTGGTGATAATATGATTCAGCCAGAACCTAAACCAGAGCCTGAGCCTTTAAGAGTGGCAGATGACAACATTGAACAAAGGGAACCTTTGACTGTTCAGAGGACTGAAACAAGATAATGTTCAAGAACAAATTTTTTAATCACATCCTGATTGCGATAGGCATCGCAGTTCTGCTTAGCCTGTTGTTCAATCTCGGTGTTTTTTATTCTTGGGAAATAAAATTAGATGATGCATTATACGGAGACAAGACCGCAATAAAGGACATCTCAATAATCGCGATAGACGACAAAAGCATCCAAGAGATAGGAAGATGGCCCTGGGACAGGACTGTTTTCATCGACATTCTTGAAAAACTCAACAATACTGCAGTCACAGGGATAGATGTCGCGTTCTTCGAGCCTTTTGATGAAGAGATCGACAAAAAACTCGCAGAACAGATAAAGAAAAATAATAACGTGGTGCTTCCTGTTGAATATATGTTTGACAACAACAAGATAACAACAGAACTTCTCGCGCCGATTCCAGAACTGAAGGAAGCAGCTGCAAGACTCGCATTCATCAATTTCTATACAGACACTGACGGCATTGTAAGGTCTGTGCCATTGAATGTAGACAATAATTACAACAGTTTCTCGAGTGAGATCTACAGTTTATATTTGAACAAGGAATTTGTTTTCGATGAAGACCGGTTGCTCGTCAATTTTGTAGGGAAACCATACAGTTTCAGGACAGTATCATTTGTAGATGTGATAGAAGATAAAATAGACACTTCAGAATTCAATAACAAGATCGTCTTGATAGGCGCAACATCCCCTGACCTGCACGACGATTACATAGTACCTACAAGCGAAGGCAAAGCAATGCCTGGTGTCGAGCTTCACGCGAATGCTTTGCAGACAATGATCACGAAAAATTTCCTGGCCTGTCTGAATAAAATATATGTTTTTTTGATTATCTTCCTGCTAACATTAATAACCTCAATATTATTATCTAAACTAAGGATGCGTTATGGCACTCCTGCGCTTGCAGCCATCGCAGCAATCTATCTAATAATAGTTTTCAAATACTTTGACAAAGGACTTATTCTTCCGATAATCTATCCTATCCTGGCAATAGGATTTACATATGTTGCTATTGTATTATTTTCTTACTTCTACGAAGAACGGACAAAGAGATGGGTAATCAATATCTTCGGGAAATACACTTCAAAAGCGGTTGTGGATGACATTCTCCAGAAAGCAGAGAAAGACAACATAGATCTGCAGGGAGAGGAAAGGAATGTCACGATATTGTTCGCGGACATAAGAGGTTTTACAGCAATGTCAGAGAAGATGACGCCTCACGAAGTAGTTTCAATGCTGAACAAATATCTTGGAGAGATGACAGAAAGCGTATTCAATTTCGAAGGTACTTTGGACAAATACATAGGAGATTGTATAATGGCAATCTTCAATGCGCCATTGGAACAGCCTGATCATGCAATGCAGGCGATAAAAGCTTCTATGGACATGCAGGAAAGGATCAAGCAGGTGCAGTCAAAGGAAAAGGACGTGCCAAGAGTTGATGTTGGCATAGGCTTGAACACAGGGCCTGCAGTCATCGGCAACATAGGTTCTCAAAAAAGAGTAGATTACACAGCCATAGGAGATACAGTGAATACTGCGAGCAGGATGTGCAGTCTTGCAGGCAAAGGAGAACTAATCATAACAGAAAACACTTACAAATTAGTCAAAGACAAGATTAAAGTTAAAAAACTGGATCCAGTAAAAGTGAAAGGAAAAGAAAAACCATTGCAGGTCTATTTAGTAGAAAAGATTCTTTAAGCAATACTTACTTCCAGCTTGTTATTCTTTTTTCCGACAAGCATCTTCTTCTTGGCCCATTTTGTGAATGTCTTAAGCTTGTCCCTGTCAAGATATATCTTTTCCTCGACAGATCTCTTCTCAGCAGGCGCAGCATTTACATAAAGTTCTATTAATTCGTCTATCTTATCCAATGCATGGTCAACCTGTCCTAAAACAACTTTGTCTTCCATTGCATATGCAACATCATCAAAAGCATCTTGTCCCAAGCAGTGGTTCTCCATAAGATTATACTTGAATTCGTAGAGCTTCATTACTTTCTTTCCTAGATCTGTGCTGTCTGCTTTCCTTCCGTTTATGTACGGCATGATGTGCAGCAAGAAATATCTCTGATCTGTCTTTACTAGATCTTTGCTTCTTACCCTGTCTATCAGGAACCTTCCTTGACTTATATCAGTCAATGTGAAGACTCTTGGGAAATAACCTTTCCTCCATTTAGCAGTCACAAAAGAATCTTCAAGATCATAAGCTATGGTTTTCACCAAGCTATCAACCCTTTCTCTATCAACCCTAGGTTGGCTTGGTTCTTGGCCATTTGCAAGCTGGGTAAGCTCTGCTTCTATATCTTCTATACCTCCTAGTTCAGCATCAACTCTTTGCACCAGCCTTAAGCTCGGTCCGTTAGGATTATGTCTAGTAAGCTTCATCTTATTGTATATTATGCAAGTCCTAGTATATAAACCTTTCGGTTTGTAACCTCTGATTGGTAGTGACAAATATTTTTAAACCTGCTGGCTATACGCATATCCAATGGCGATCAAACACAGCCTAAAAAAGGTGAGCAAAGGCACGATAGTTAGTATTCTTAATGAGTATTTAAGCAAAGGCTATGACATGAAGTTCATAGAGAAAGCTCTTTTAAAGGCAGAATGCCCTAAAAAGATATTAAGAGAAGCTAAAAGAGATGTTTTAGGTAAAAAAAGGCCAAAAAAGCTTAAAAAGGCCAAAATAAAGAAGATAAAGCCTAAAAAATTCAAGGCTATTAAACCAAAGCCTGCTTTTAAACCTATTAAAGCAAAGCCCAAGCCTGTGAAAAAGGGCTTGTTCAAGCAATTTAAACCTAAACCAAGGCCTGCTCCAAAGCTTCCGCCACGGGTCATCGTACCTCCAAAGAAGCTGCCTTCAATGACAGGAGTCAAGGTCTCAAGAAGATACTATCCTTTGATTGTCATCCTTGCTTGTATTGCAATAATTCTTATAGTCTTACTGGTCATGCCTATAGGCGTGCCTGACTGCAACAGTGACGAAGCTTGTTTCCTGCCAAAGGCAAATGCTTGTGAACAAGTGAAATTCAAGAACATGATAGATACAACAGAGATAGGTTACGAAGTAAACGAAGATTGTTCAGTCACAAAGACTATAACCAAGCTAGGTGAAAGAGAACCTCAGGAAGTCAAAGATCTATTTCTAGGCCTAAGCATGAATTGCAATTTTCAAAAAGGCGCTTTCAGCAGGACATATATAACAGACATAAGCGGAAACCTTGAGACTTGTGAAGGACCTCTTGCAACAGTCATTGCAGAACTCAGACGATAGGCTTAAAAATTCATCATATTTCTGCCAGATTATGAGGGGGAAAAATACTAAAAATCCAACAAAATCAGATG
>JAHWIA010000004.1 GCA_019322855.1 Candidatus Woesearchaeota archaeon
TTCTATTACTTTCTTGACCATTGCTTCAACAGCGTCATTCCTTTCGTCATAGATATTGCTTACTAGTTCGCTGTCCCTGTCAAGTCCAAGAGTTAATTGTGTAAGATCATTGGTTCCTATTGAGAAACCGTCAAATATCCTGCTGAACTGGTCAACCAAGATAACATTTGCAGGGATCTCGCACATCACAAAGACATCCAGACCGTGCTTGTGTCTTTCTAGTTTGTGTTTTTTCAAGGTCTGCAAGACTTTTCTTCCTTCATCAGGTGTCCTGCAGAATGGAATCATTATCTTTACATTTGTCAGACCCATGTCTTCCCTTACTTTCTTTATCGCAGTGCATTCAAGACCGAAAGCTTCTTCGTATTCTTTGCTGTAATAACGCGATGCTCCTCTCCAACCAAGCATTGGATTGTCTTCTTTAGGTTCGAAATCTTTTCCACCGACTAAATTTGCATATTCATTGCTCTTAAAATCAGACATGCGAACAATTACAGGGTTTGGATAGAATGCAGCTGCGATAGTTGCGATGCCTTGCGACAGTCTTTCAATGAAATAAGTTTTTTTATCAGGATATGC
This sequence comes from Candidatus Woesearchaeota archaeon, assembly GCA_019322855.1. Classification (GTDB taxonomy): domain Archaea; phylum Nanobdellota; class Nanobdellia; order Woesearchaeales; family WJKV01; genus WJKV01. The sequence continues at coordinate 580 of JAHWIA010000004.1, forward strand.
AAATGTAAGTTCATTTATCTGCGCCTTGACTTTCTTGTCTTTTAATTTATTGAAATTCAGTAATGCTTTTGGATGTATCTTTATGTAGCTTCCGATGATGAATTCTTCTCTTGCAAGACCTACACCGTCGTTAGGTATCGATGCCAGTTCAAAGGCCTGTTCTGGCGCTCCAACATTCATCATTATCTTTGTTTTTGTCTTTGGAACTTTTTCAAGATTAATTTCCTTCACACTGTACTTTAACAAACCTTCATAGATGAACCCGATGTCTCCTTCTGCACAGCTGGCAGTAACTTTCTGTCCTTGTTTTATTTTTTCAGTCGCATCTCCGCAGCCGACAACACAAGGGATGCCTAATTCCCTGCTGACAATTGCAGCATGGCTCGTCCTACCTCCTCTGTTCGTGATGATTGCGCTCGCTATCTTCATTATCGGCTCCCAATCAGGATCTGTAATCTCTGTCACAAGAACTTCTCCTTTCCTGAACTTATTGATGTCTTTCGCGCTCTTTATTATGTTGGCCCTTCCGTTGCCAATTTTCTCGCCGACACTCCTGCCTGATGCAAGTAACTTTCCTCTTCTAGATAATTTATAGATCTGATAAATGTTCTTCTTTTTCTGGCTAGCGACTGTCTCTGGCCTTGCCTGGACAATGAATAACTTGTTTGTTCTTCCGTCCTTTGCCCATTCTATGTCCATTGGTTTGAAGTGTTTAGCTTTCTTGCTGTAGTGTTCTTCAATCTTGCAGCCCCATTCTGCGAGCTCAAGGATCTCTTTATCAGTCAATGCGAATCTTTTCCTGTCTGCGTTATTGACTGGAACATTCATCGTAGACTTGTTGCCTTCTTCGCAGTAAACCATCTTGATGTGCTTTGTCCCTATATTCTTTGACAGGATCGGCTTGAAGCCTTTCTTTAAGGCAGGCTTGAAAACATAGTATTCGTCAGGATTCACTGCGCCCTGCACTACATTCTCGCCGAGACCATAAGCAGCGGTGATGAAAACAACGTCTGGGAAACCGCTTTCTGTGTCTATTGTAAACATCACTCCGCTGCATGCATGATCAGAACGCACCATCTTTTGTACGCCGATAGAAAGATGAACTTTCATGTGGTCAAAACCTTTGTCAACCCTATAACTTATTGCCCTGTTTGTGAACAAGGAAGCGAAACATTTTTTGCAGGCATCTATCAGGTTTTTTTCTCCTCTGACATTCAGATAGGTTTCCTGCTGGCCTGCGAATGAAGCTGTCGGAAGATCCTCTGCAGTCGCGCTGCTCCTTACTGCAGTGTCACAATGTTTACCATACTGCTTGCATAATCTCTTGTAAGCTTTCTTTATTTCTTTTACCAGTTCTTCTGGAAATTCGCAGTGTCGTATCAGTTCTCTGATCTGCCTTCCTTTAGTTTGCAGATTCCTAAGGTTTCTTGTGTTCAGTCCTAGAAGAATTCTCTTGATTTTTTTGTTCAATCCTGTCTCTTTCAATAAATATTGGTAAGCATAAGCTGTTATTGCGAAACCGTTAGGAACCCTGACGCCTTTCTTTGTCAGATTCCTGTACATCTCCCCTAGGCTGGCATTCTTTCCTCCGACTAATGGAACATCTTCTATGCCCAGCTGGTCAAACCATAGAATAAAAGCGGTTTCCTTATTCATTCATCTAACACCTATCCCCTCTTTTTCAGAAGAAATTAATTGCTGAACGTATATAAATTTTTCTATTAGTGCATAGCATGCTTCGCTTTATCGGGCTTTCTACTGTGTGCCCGAGTCTTTGTCAAATGACAATTACTTAGAAAGCTACGCTAGATGCTATGCACTATAGATGTTAGTAAGCTTTATATAGAATCATTGATTGGATTTGATCATGGAATTCGTGTTCAATATCTTTATGGGAGTGCTTGTTTTGCTGGTGATATATTGGGTGCTGGTCGGTGCGAGAAAGCACAGAGAAATGTTGTATCCTGGCCAGAATCAGCAAGAAATAGAGATTTTTAAATTAAAACAAAAAAAGAAAAAATGAAACAAAAAAAGAATAAAGGGTTGGTGTTTGCATTTGCAATGATTATTTTAGTTTCTTTGTTATTATATGGCTGTGTCGAGAGGATTGCAGTAGAAGAGTTCGAGACAAAGGATGTTGTGTTGAGCAAGAATGTGATTGAGCTCGACAGACAACAGCATGAAGACTTCTATCTGGGCATAGTGAACAAAGATGAAGAAAAGAAAGATTTTTCTTTGGTGATCAATTGTATGACTGGAAACTGTGATGAAAATCTGGTTCTGCAGGCATTTCCAACAATCGGCATAGAAGGCGGAAAGAAAGGAGCTTTTCCGTTAAGAATACAAGCTTTGGCAGAAGCAAGAAAAGGAGAATATCAGTATGAGTTGTCTGTTATGAAAGATGACATAACATATGGAACAGAAATATTATCTGTTGTTGTCACGGGCGCTGTCGAAGAGATGAAAAAAGAGATAATTGAGAAATCAGCTTGATTTCTTTTTTCTCATACGTTTATAGAATTCTCTTTCGAGTTGTATAAGGTAATCCATAGTTATGAAAGCCTCTGCAACACGGTTTGCATTTCTTGAGTTTTTACCTGTCTTGTGGAAATCAGAACCTCCTATAGGATTTATTATTCCTGTGCCGCTTCCGCTCGTTAACCACTGCGAGTCTTCCTCTTCCCATTCTGTTTGTTTTTCTTTTGTAAGATCAAGCGCATTCCTAAATTTCCGGTTGAATATATATGGGTAGTAAACTTGTATGGCCCAAGGAGAAAGGTACTTGATTAATTCTTTTCGATCTCTATTGCTGATATATGTTTTTGTCTGTTTATCAAAAATCATTCTTGAATGTTCTATAGAAAAAGGCAAACCTAGTCTTTTTGCAAGCTGATGTGCAATGAAATGTGCATTTGGTTTATCTCTTTTAAAATCATATCCGTCGCGTTTTGTCCATATTTTTGCATCAGAATCTGATGAAAACTTATCTGCAATCATGGATTTGGAAGGATCTCTTAATATCTTGTATATCTCTGGTTTTGATCTAATTCCTTCTGAAGACACATCTGACTTGATAACGCCGTGTCTTTTTAACTCGCTCATCATTATCTCACAGGTCTTTCTTCTTCCTGTATTTACTTTTGCTAATTCTGCTTTGAATTCTTCGTCTTCTAGAACAATGTCAACAAGATTTCCAAATAAAAGAATATTGATGTGTATTTCCTCGAACCTGTTTGTGTTGCAATCAAGCTCGACAGCAGGGATGACCTGAATCCCTCTTTTTGCGCCATATTCTACTACTTCTTTGATATCTTCAGTAATAGTATCATGCTCTGTAAAAGCAATCGCTTTGACAACAACTTCTTGCCCTTGATAAGTCTGCCTAGTAAATTCCCTTGGACCCACAATGTCGTCTATTACCTCTTTTTGCGTCTTGCTAGTTTCCTCTTCTCTGTTTTCCATAGATTCTCTGGAATGTATGTGCAGATCAGCAATTTCTATTGGTTTCTCCGCCATTTAATACCCCCATTTTCTGAAATATATTCTTATCAAAGAAATCATAAATCTTTCTCAGTGACTTAAGCTGGTGAGAGTCATAGTCGGGTCTTGCGCACTCTAGAAGATGCTTGAAAGTACAATCGCTGAATTGTAATCTCGTATGCAGAGCGCTTTGCGCTTCTGTCTCATCTCTTGTATCATCAATATCTCTTTCTATTATATCTCCTGCGATCTTGAAATTCCAATAGACTTCTTTTGTCCTATCATCCCTGACCAAAATATCAGTATCATAAGTAGAAAGTTCTTCATACAACGGTCTTGGTGCGCAAGGATCTTCATCAGCCAGGTCTTTTATTTCATTGAACCATTTTCTAAAACAAGCACGCTTTAGATTTTCTCTTTGCGCGAAAGATGAAGCATCAATCTCTCCCTTTTGCAGTTTCTCAAATCCCAGGTAAGGGCTTCCCTGGAAGCCGAAATCAAGGATTGCCGGTCCGAATGACAGATGTCTAGGATCCACAATTCTGTATTGGAACTTTCTATCTTTTGCTTCATTATTGTTATTGTTATTTATATTGTATTCTGAATTTATTAGCAGATTTTCTCCATATATGTCGTTTGCAATTACTGTGAAAGGCCCGTTTTGTGTCCATGCAAAGAAAACTTCATTCTCGAGCAGAATGTTTTCCAATTCATCCATTGCACAGGATAATTGAGATTTTGTTAATTTTTCATCGGATTTTACTTTAGTATTAAGATATTTCAAGACCCTGCTAACGTCCCTTAAGAATTTGTCTCGGCAATCATACAAACTCAATCTTTTCAATTCGAACATTTTACAATCTGAATTATCCTGGAGCAGACATTGTTCCGCTTCAAGTATCTCTTCTTTTGAAGTCATATGCAATTCATCATAAACCCTTTTTGTTGCAAAATAATGGAAGTGTGCCAGCAAACGAGAGATATCAATCAGCTCATCAAGTCTTTCAAGCTCTAATTTCTCTACTTTACTGGTATGGGTTCTTTCGTGAGCGGATTTTATTTCTTCATAATAATGTTTTAATCTGTTTTCTAAGGTGTTTTCACCAAGATTTCCATTTTTGGTGTTCCAATATTCAAGGACGATTGCGTTTTCTAAAGGCAAGGCGCCATAACATCTTACAAAACATTTTTGAGCATCTGGTACTGAGTTGAAAATATAATTATATGCCCTGTATTCTGTTTCATACGAATCCCCTTGAGTGTATTTTCTAATGACACGGATAGAATGAGGTTCGTTTTCATTCATGAAATGAATATTAACTAGAGCAATGTGCTTAATTGTCCTCCCATCTGCAAGCTTTCTTTCTTCAAACGGAACAACATCTTTACCTAGAAACTTTGGATCAACAATGCCTTTTTCAGACAGGATTAATTTAACAAGCTCTTTCCAGTCTTTGAATTTTTCTAATTCAATTGAAAGTCTGTAATCTATATCTTCTTCAGTCGTAATCTCTGAATCCACTTCAATAATGCCGTCCAGACCGTACTTTGTATAACCATCTTCTTTTTGCAGCACAGGATCGTCAGACCTGCAGATGTAAATCGCATTTACAAACTCTCTTGTAACTGAAATCTCTCCCATTGCTTCTGAGATATCTGCCATGGCTTCGCCAGGAGAGCGAATGCTGTCTCCAAAAATCAGGATGTCTGCTGGTTTAGTGCATAATTTCGTCATAGCTGCTTCCCAGTTATCGCTCCTCAGCACTGAGATACCTTTTGTACCGAGCAATCTCTCAAGACTTTTCTCTACTAAATTTTTTACTGCAGATTCTGGACTGTATAATTGAACATTGAGTGTTTTAGCCATGTCTCCCCCATTATTAGTCTTACTTCTATTTCGACTAGGGCCTAAGTTATTTGAATTTATATTTCTTTTCCTTTTTTTGCTATTTTCTAGTGAAGACATTTTTATTCTGAATCTAGGGTTAGACGCGCTATATTACGCAAATGCGCGTTTATGTCCTTTAATCTCGTAAGTATTGAATGTGTCAATGAATCAGAATGCTTTGAGCTCAGTTCTACATATTCTTTTGCAAGCTCTTTTCCAATATCAGAACATTTGTCAGCCAAGATCCTGTCCTTGTTATAGTAGCTCTTCATAACTTCAAGATACTGCTGCTGAATCTTTTTGAATAATTCCAATATGTTCTTTTCTTTCTGCGTACCTTCCTTGTTCTTTTTCAATGTCTTGATTTCCCTTGCTATCCTCTTGCTGTTGTCTGCAATCTTTTCAAGATGCTGTGAAAGCATGAAGGTTGTCATCAATTCTGGCGTAGACTGCTGCAAAAGCTTTGCAATGTTGGGATTTTTCATACCTCCTTTGACAAGCCTACGGATCAAATAAGTGAACCTGTTGATGTCGACGTCACGAAGGTTAAGACTTTCAACATTGTCCTCCTTAAAGGATAATGAAGAATCCTCGAGCATGACTCGGACAATCCTGTCAATTCTTCTTATGATGTCTGAGACAGAGATGTCCCTGAAGTTCAAGAAATCCTTGACAAGAAGCTTTACACTGGTCTGTTCCATGATCTCAAAAGACATAAGATTGTTAAGAAAGTCTCCGATGTGTCTTGCCAGATTCTTAAGTTCGTTGCCCCTGAACTCCATCATGTTGTAATTGTTTATGTATGCAGAAACAATCTCTCTTTCAATTGTGTTTGCAGTTTTTCCATCAACATATATCACAATCTTTTTTTCTTCCTTGTCTTTTTTTTGTTCTGTAGTTATAATCAGATCGTTTGCATTTTCTTCTACAAACACCGGCTGTTTAGAATTTAGATTGTTCTTGTCTATCCAGCTTTTTGGTACTGTAAGAACAAAAGAGTTCTTTCCGAATTTAATCAGTTTTCTAGTTTCCATCATTTTGTTTCTAACACCCCCTCAAGTATATGTATTCTATAGGGCCATTTATATAACTTACTCAAAGTAGTAAACGAAAATAATTCGTTTTTTAGCCCTTTAGGTATATGTTGCATATATACCATATATGGCATATACGTCAACTATATATATATTGTCGTTACTACAATACATATAAGGGTAGAAAATTTCCGGGGTGGTGAAAAATGAAAAGGGCAACCATTGAGAAAATAAGGGAAGAAGAAATGATGCTTGAAGACGCTGACTTTGAAGATGAGTTTATAGAAGATTCACGTGAAAACGACGGAATCAGTCCTGCTGAAGAAGGTTTTATGTTGGGTTTTGAAAGAGCAGGTTAGGAAAACTAGCCTGCACTTTCTTTTTAGTTCTAGAGATTATATTCTGGTTTTGGGCTTAGTTTGGAGCTTATTTCTATATTTTTCTGCAACGTTCTGAAACCTTCGAATTCGAGCAGTACAAGCCGTAATTCGGCCGATCAGGATAGTAAGGTTTATATATTACTCTCATTTACTTATTCTTATTGAAAATCATGGTTTTTAGAGGCTGGGGAGGTAAAATTTTCTGGATTTTAGCTTGCCTTATTGCTCAAAATCACTCTTAAAATGGCAGAAAAAGAAGAATACAAAGCAGAGAAGATCCAAGCGCTTGAAGGCCTTGAAGCTGTCAGGAAAAGGCCTGCAATGTACATAGGTTCTATCGGAGTCAGAGGACTGCACCATCTGGTTTATGAAATAATTGATAACAGCATAGATGAAGCGCTCGCAGGATTCTGCACCAATATCTTGGTGATAATCCATAAGGACGGCAAAGTCTCTGTTGCTGATAATGGAAGAGGTATTCCAGTTGACACGCATCCAAAATTCAATATTCCTGCTGTACAAGTCGTTATGACAAAACTGCATGCTGGCGGAAAGTTTGACAAGAAAGCATACAAAGTCAGCGGAGGTCTGCATGGTGTTGGAATTTCTGTTGTCAATGCGTTGTCCTCAGAACTGATTGTAGAAGTGAAGAGGGATGGAAAGATTTACCAGCAGACTTATAGTAGAGGAAATCCTATCAGCGAGCTCAAAGTCATAGGAGACACGAATGAAACAGGAACTAAAGTAATATTCATCCCAGATTTTGAGATAATGGAGAAGAATGAATTTGATTTTGAGACATTGAGCTTCAGGTTCAGAGAACTGGCTTTCTTGAATCCAGGAATCAAGATTCAGATAAAAGATGAAAGAACCGATGCAGAGAAAGAATTCCATTACGAAGGAGGCATCAAGAGTTTTGTAAAGTTTTTGAACAAAAACAAAGAGATTCTTCACCAGCCGATTTATGTGAAGAAAAAGGTAGGAGATGTCGAAGTGGAAGTTGCATTGCAGTATAATGATAGTTTTAATGAAGCCATATATTCTTTTGTCAACAACATAGATACTGTGGAGGGAGGAACACATCTTAACGGTTTCAAGACTGCCTTGACAAGAGTGGCGAACAAATATCTCAAAGAAAACAAGCTTGACAAATTAACATTGTCTGGTTCTGATATCAGGGAAGGGATGACTGCTGTCATCAGCGTGAAGATTCCTGACCCTCAATTTGAAGGGCAGACAAAAACTAAGTTAGGGAATAGTGAGATAAAAGGCATAGTGGACAGCATAATCACTCAAGGCTTGAATACTTATTTTGCAGAGAATCCTGCGGTCGCAAAACAGATAATGCAGAAAAGCATAAATGCTGCGCAGGCAAGAGAGGCTGCGCGAAAAGCAAGAGAACTTGCAAGAAGGAAAGGTGCGCTTGACAGCGGCAATCTTCCTGGTAAACTTGCAGATTGCAGCTCAAGGGATCCTTCGAAATGTGAACTTTTTCTGGTCGAAGGAGACAGTGCAGGCGGCAGTGCGAAACAAGGAAGGGATCGGGAATTTCAGGCAATACTGCCAGTGTTCGGCAAGATATTGAATGTTGAAAAAGCTAGATTGAACAGAGTGTTGAGTTCAGACAAGTTGAGGACAGTGATCAGCGCGATCGGCTGCGGCATCGGTGATGAATTAAATATTGAAAAAGCAAGATACCATAAAATAATCCTGATGGCTGACAGTGATGTTGACGGCAGTCATATCAAGACTTTATATCTTACTTTGTTCTACAGATACCTAAAACCTTTGATAGAAGCAGGTTATCTGTATGTTGCGCAACCGCCTCTTTATCTGATCAAAAAAGGAAGGGGCGCACACTATGCATTGGATGACAAGGATAAAGAAAAGATATTGAAAGAGATAGGAGAGGAAGGCGCCTCAATACAAAGGTATAAAGGTCTTGGTGAGATGAATCCTAAGCAATTATGGGAAACAACAATGAGTCCAGAATCAAGAAGCTTGCTGAAGATCACGATTGAAGATGCGATCCAAGCAGATACTGTCTTCACAATGCTTATGGGAGACAAAGTAGAGCCGAGAAGAGATTTTATACAACAGCACGCCCGCGAAGTTGCTAATTTAGACATATAACTACTGTTTAGACCGAAGCTTTTTTAAATAGGACTAATTTTCTGCATCTCTATGGCAAAAGCTAGTAAAAAGCGCAGTGCAGCAAGAACAGGGCTTAAATGGAAGAGAAAGAAATGGTACAAGATTGCTGCGCCAAAGATTTTCAACAGTAAAATAGTAGGCGAAGCTTTTGCAGAGACTCCTCAATCATTATTGGGAAGGACTGTTGAAGTCAATCTGATGCAGTTGACAGGCAATATCAAGAAACAGAATCTTGTTCTTAAGATGAAGACAAACGATGTCAAGAATGAGATAGGCCAGACAACAATAACTGAATTCTATATGCAGCCTGCATCTATCAAGAGATTTGTCCGGAAAGGAACCACAAAAATCGACGAATCATTCTGCTGCTACACTAAAGATAAAGTTTTGGTCAGGGTCAAGCCTCTTTTGCTTACAAGATCAAAAGCAAAGTCAAGCGTCTCTAAAGATTTGAGAGACAGGGCAAGAAGCTGGTTGGCAAATACGATAGCAACTTTGACTTTTGAAAACTTCATAAATGACTTATGCTTATTCAAATTACAAAGAGATCTGAAAACAGTTTTAGATAAGATTTATCCGTTAAAAGCATGCCAGGTCAGAAAGGCTAACATAGAGACGAGAAAGAAAGTAGCGATTGTAAAGGCTACTGCTAAAGAAGAGAAAGTTGAGAGAAAGAAGTTTGTAAGGAAGAGGCCGGGAGAAAGAAAACCATTCAGGAAACCTGCAGAAAAGACAACAGAAGAAATACCTAGGGAAAAGAAAACCATTCAAAAGAAAACAGAGAAGACAGAGGAAAAAAAAGAAGTTACAGAAGCCAAGGCAGAACCTAAGAACGCAGAAGCTAAAGCTTAATCTTATTTGTTTCTTATTAATCAATAGATTCTAAGAAATTATTCTTCTAGAAAACCGAAGTCAAAATTGAATTTGTCCTCGTCAATTATGTTGTAAGAATAGCCTTTATAGATGTAAATCTTGTCGCCTTTCTGCACTTTCATCGGCATGCCCCAGTATTGGTCGTACCATATGATGACTTGTTCTCCTTCTTCGTCCTCAAGGATTAGTTTTGAGCATGGCCTTGTGCTTATTGTCTCTGCGAACTCATTATGCTCGATAAGTTTGTAATGAAGCGCATCCCTTAACCATTGATCTGCGGTTTTTGCAATGAAGACTCGCGGCACGATGCTTAGCTTTGTGTCTGGATGTTTTCTGCAGTCAAGATGATTCTTGATGTCTTCACAGATAGCCACTGCAGCTCCAGATTCTCTATCAATGTGTACTGCATCTATGAACTGTTTATCGTATCTTAAATCGGTATAAAGCTCGATCTTTGCATTTTCTTTATTGACAAGAACCTTGTTCTTTCCGTCATAATAACTGTAAGACTCGATCCTGTTGTCTATTTTGTCCAGTAACTCTCTTATCTCAGGAAGTTCTTCTCTTTTTTCAATGACTGCAGGGATTTGTTCTTCTACTTGCGCTCTCTGCTCTGCAATCTGCTTGATCTCTTCAATTGCTTCCTGTTCTGCTAATTCTAGAACATGCTTCTGTTCGATCTCTATCTGTTCTTCTGTCTTTTGCTCTCCTACCTGGTTAGCGCAGGCGCTAACAAAAAGAGTGATTGTTACGAACAATGCGAATAGTGCAAATACTGCTTTTCTCATTTTCTCAATATAACATCAGAAGCCTCTTTCAAGTGGAAATTTCAGAGGGGCCTTTATAAAGCTTACTGGTGTTTATAGAGAGAAAATAATAAATAGAAACTGCAATACAATGGCTATAAAATGGACATAATCGGCAAAGGGGCAGAGGCAGTTATCAGCAAGAAAAAGAAGGATGAGGCAGAGATGGTTGTGAAGGAAAGAATCAAGAAAAATTACAGAATTGGTGAGATAGATGATGCCCTACGCAAGCAAAGGACCAGGAAAGAAGCGAAGGTTCTAGAGACTCTTAATCAAGTAATCCCAAGTCCCAGATTGTTGAAGGTCAATGAGAAAGAAAATCTGATAGAAATGGAGTTCATTGAAGGTCCGAAAGTCAGAGACGTTCTTGAGAAGGAAGATTACATTGCAATAAGCAAGACCATAGGGATGCAGGTTGCCAAGATGCACAAGAAAAATCTCATACACGGAGATCTTACCACTAGCAATTTCATACTTAAAGATGGAAAGATATTTTTTATTGATTTTGGGCTTTCATTCCACAGCACGAAAGTCGAAGATAAAGCAGTAGACCTGCATCTGTTGAAGCAGGCTCTTGAGAGCAAACACTATACTGTATTTGAAGAATGCTTTGAAGCAATACTCAACGGCTATTCCATAGAGAGCGACGAATCTGAAGACGTTCTTAAACGGTTTGAACAAGTCGAGAAAAGAGGAAGAAATAAAGAAAAGAATTAAGCAGCTTCTTCTCTTAGCTGTTTCAAGCTTTCTAATTGTTCTGGAGTTGCGTGCCTTGTCACATAACGTTTGATTCTCTTTCTTCTCCTCCTGTCCTCTATCTTCTGCGCACACTTCCATAGATATCTTAGAGGGTTTTTTGAAACACTGCTGCGTGCAATGTCCCCTTCTTTTATTCCCATCACTTCTGCTTTTATTGCCTTCCTTAACCAATGGCTGGCAAGATGGTACCTTTCTTCATCCCAATATAACATTCCTTTCATGAGATAAGCTCTATGATATTCGTCAAAGTCATCTGCTTTTTTTATCGCAAGATCCACAGTCTTATGAGCTTCCTTGTATTGATCTATTTCGCTGTATGCGTGGGCCATGTCATAAAGCATCTCAAACCCAGTAGGTTCTTCATTGTATTTCCTTCTTGAAAGGGTGCGTTTAAACCAGTATATTGCTCTTTTATAATCTTCCATTGCACAACATTGTTGACCTATCTCTTCTAGAATATTGTCTTCTTTATGATTGAATTCTTTGCTTGCAGCCAGTATAGATTCCAAAGCTTTTTCATGTTCGCCCATGTTGTTATACACATTGCAAAAACTTCTTAGAATGAAGCCTGTGTGTTCAGGTGTTCTTTTCAGATGCCTTTCCAAGATCCCTAAAGCTCTTCTATAGTTCTTGTCATGCTTTGCAATGCTTTCTGCTAATTCCATTGCAGATTCTGATCCTTTCTTGGATGCTCTCAAAGCCATCATATAGAATTTTCTGGTTAGTTTAATCTTATCATTAGCATCATAATCTGTTGCGATCTGATGAAGTATTGTTGAGAATAAAAGATTGTAATCATTCATTATCTCCACACTGTGGCCGTAATAGCAGCTTCTCTTGTTTTTCACCCTGACATAAGTGGTGCCGTCCCAGACTCCCATTTCAATAGGAGTCCCTTGCGGATCTGCAGTAAAGATGTGTCCTGTGATGTCGCAAATCTTACTTTCGATTCCGAACCACTCGCACATTGCAGTGAAGTATTGTGTCATTCCGACACAGTCTCCTTTTTTCTTGTTGTAATTAAGATGACTCTGCACTACTTGATCAAGAGTTTCGTTTTCACTATTGTAAGTATCCCTGCTGTATATCGAAAGATTGTGAAAGTCGCTACCGTTTTTTGATTTCTTAGGTTTTCTTCTTTTTATCCTGAAGGATTCTCTATGTATCCTTTTTCTCAAACCATCGGCAGCTTCTCTTTTAACTACTGGGTCAAGATCGGCTTTTAGCCTCCATCTTGTAAAGCCTGAAGAATCTTTGTATCTTTCAAAGTGCTGGAAGAACCCAAATCTTCTGCTTCTATGCATGATTCTGTTTGCCTGCTGCTCAAAGCGTTGCATTCTTTCTCTGATAACATATTGCGGGGTTCTTTTTCTTTTGTTAGCCATAAGGAATATGGCTTCAGCTAGAGTGAGCTCCTCTAAAGTTTTTTTTGTACGCTCTGCTAGAAGTTTTCTTACAAATGGATTTACTTTCCCCTTTTCCATTTAGTATCACTATCTTGAAGGTTTATTTGGGTCCTTTAAATCTCAGAACCAGTAGTTTAAAGTTATAAAACTAATATATTAATGTTGTGGAAAATAGAAAGAAAAAAGGAAAAAATCACTATATCTTCTATCACGCTCTTTTCCCCTATGTGAATGCCTCACCTCTTTTTTCTACGTCCCCTGGCAAAAAACAAAGATCCCTCCGCAAGGGAGGGCATCTAAGTATGCCTTCTTAACCTAATATTGGGGGTATTGGGTAGAAAAAGGAAGGCATATGAGTATGCTTTCCTCTCTACAGCATCTCTATTCCTAGTTCACTACCTAGCCTTTGAGCTTGGGTTGCTTTTTCTCTGTTGCTGATCCTTCCCAAGACCCATGGGCTGCTCACGCCAGTGATGATTGTCATGACAGTCAGCCTGCCTTTCATATCATCTGTGACTCTTGCGCCCCAAATAACATTTGCATCTGGGTCTAGAGATTCTGTCACCATGTCTCCAGCTTTGGTAATTTCTTCTAGGGTTAGATCTGGGCCGCCGTGTATATGGATTAAAGCTCCTGTTGCACCTTCGTAATTGATGTCCAATAGTGGATTTGAAAGTGCGCCTTTTACAGCTTCCTCAACCTTATTGTTCGTATCTGAACTGCCTACTCCAATTACTGCGACGCCTCCGTTTGTCATGATTGCCTTAACGTCTGCATAATCCAGGTTGACCAATGAAGGGATTGCGATAGTCTCAACGATGCCCTTGATCATAGTACTGATCAGCTCGTTCGCTACTGCAAATGCCTGTTCAATTGGCAAGTTTCCTGCGATTGATACTAGTCTGTTGTTGTCAATCACGATCACAGTATCTGATGATTGTCTTAATTGCTGCAATCCGAACTCTGCCTTGTCGATTCTTGCTCTTTCAATATCAAAAGGCATAGTAACTGTTCCGATTACTATAGCTCCTACGCTCTTTGCCACCTGTGCAATGATAGGTGCTGCGCCTGTTCCTGAGCCACCGCCCATTCCTGCGCATACAAAGACCATGTCGCTGTCTTTCAAAGCATCCTTAATCTCCTGCATAGATTCCTTAGCAGCTTCTGCGCCTCTCTGAGGCATTCCGCCGCATCCAAGGCCCTTTGTGATCTCAGAGCCGATCAGGAATTTTCGGTCAGATTCTATTATATTCAAGTGCTGCTGATCTGTGTTTGTTGCGATGATCTCAGCTCCCTTTACACCTTTTCTAAAGAGCCAATTGACCATGTTTCCGCCAGCACCGCCTACACCAACAACCTTGATGTTAGCCTGTCCAACTTCTCCTCCAGAATGAGATACTTTGCTGTCTATCTGTTCCAATGCGTTTTCCACGATGAAGTCCATTTTACTCTATTTCCCCCTAACTGTGTTTTTTTCTGTTTGTTAAAGTATAGTTGTTGTGAAGTTATTAGGTTAGCGTGCTATCTAGGTCAAGTCTTCATTACTGTCTCACAGAAATCGTCTTGTCCAACAATTTCCGTTACGTTCCCTCGAAAAACTTGATTTTAGTGTTCTTTTATAAAGAATAACTCATACTTAAATATTTCTGTTATTTGATATATATTATTTAGAATATAGTAAGGTTTTTTTGCCTGCATAGAGCCCCATTGACGTCATTTTCTTATATTGTGCCGGATCTAAGCTAACAAAGCTTATTCCGAAGCCTGTTTCTTTTTTCAAGCTTTCTACGACCGAATCTATTTTTGCTGCATCGATCTTGTTGCCTATGATTAGAACATTTGCTTTATCATCTTTTATTTCTCCGTGAAGTATGATTGATTCTATGTTTTCATCTTCTTTTATCTCGTTCACAAACAGGTCTACTGTGTTTTTCTTTTCAATGAAGAAAGTGGAAATGAAACGAGCATTTGGAGTGCCTGCAAGCCTGTAGAGCTTGAATTTATTGATCTTAACTATCTCGACGAGATTCAGACTATTCAGCTTCTTTAAGCTTCTGTATGTGGTGGCAGGCGGAACCTTGGCTGCCTTTGCAAGTTCCCTCAGATTGAATTCCTTTGTATTGTTCACTAATGTCGCGAGTATCCTGGCGATCTTCTCATCAATGAGTTTTGAAAGGATTTCTGTCTTTGGATTTTGCTCCATTTCAATTGGGAAGATCAAGATATATAAAAGGATTTCGTTTTTGAAACAGTGTTTTATGTGTGAAATTATGTTTCACATGTGATTATATGGTCTATGAGGCGCGAATTACTCAGAATCAGCCTTTTCTAGATTCTCGTAATAAGCCAGCAATTCTTCGCGAGAAATTTGCTCGCCTGTCTCTGGGTGAAAGAATTCTGGAAGAAATTCTGAGATTCCATCTGGCTCTGGGCCAGCCACATCTGAGAAAATACCGCCATCTTCTGCAGCCATCCTGGCAATTCCATCCTTGGCAATCTCATCCAAAGTTCCATGTTCAATCAAGGTATCGAGATCTGTAAAATCCATGTCAACAACAGGCGCATTATCAATCACATAGGTTGGGAATAGCATGCCTTTTTTGTAGTGGCCTTCTCTGACAAATTTTATGAAAAGTTCTGCCAGCGGGGTGTTGTGATCTTTTTCTATTCGATCAACAATTCTGGTAATCAGTTCGTCCCTGACAGGAACTGCTCTTTTTTCTAAATCATCAACATCTTCTTGAACTATTGTTTCAAATTCTTGGTCTGGCATTTCTTCTTGCAAAATATGCATTAGGTTCAGGCAGAAGTTCTTGTAGATTGATTTTAGTTTAGGCAGATTTTTCTTCTTTTCAGGATCCTTAGATAGGAAGAGATCAATCGCATAATCATAAAGCTGAAGCCTAATGTATTGGGATATGGCCAATAAATCCCTGCCAAGTTTGCCATTTGTCTCTGTGCAGCATCTCTTTACATATTCCTCATATGCCTTGACAAGGCCTGATAGATAGTCTGCGTTCAATTGCCCGTTCAGATCTGCAGGGCTGAAGCCAGTAAGCCTGTCAACAAGCTTTGATCTTATTTCTTTAGAAACAGTGCTTAGCAAGTCTTTACATGCGTCAGGATCTGCTGTTCTTTGAGCAATTATTTCCAGATGCTCGTGCCTGTCAAGAAGCATGTCTCTTGCGCCCTGATGATCGAGCCATCTGCCTCCTATATCTCCTCTTACGACATAATCCAATAGATTTTTATCGCCTAATACAGTGAATATGTTGAACCAAGGATCGTTTTTATACTCAAAACCCAGTTTTTCACCGAGTTCCTTTACTGTGTCTTCAACAGCCAAGTATATTGCTACAGAAAGGGCGTCATAATGGCCTCTATCAGTAATCTTGACCTTTTTCTCTACTAAAGTCTGGTTCTTTTCATCGCCAGGATTGCTCTGTTCGACAGTCAGTCCGTATAACCTATCTTCAAACTTACTTAACATGTGTTCTGCGAACCGTTGTGAAGATTCCCTGTTAATGTCTTTATGTACGAATTCCTTTGCGAGCTCCATGCCAGGACTTTCTGTCTCTTTGATTTCTTTTTTTGGTTTGATGCCATCTTCTGAAAGGAAATTATTGATTGTCCTTCTTGGATGCAATAAGGCGCTGAAGAATTTCTTTGGATTTCTTGCAGGATATAGAACAATGCTTGCTAGAGTGGCTAAGTCTGGATAAATAGCTGTTGTTGCATTGCTTATGTGTTCTGCCAGCTTTGGTATGTTACTGGCGAATCTATTTGCTAATGCTGCCAAATTGTATTCAGTAGCAGGCTGCTCTTGAAGCCTGTGGTAAGCTGCCCAGAATCGCTCTTGTGCAGGCTCTGAAAGTTCATTGTTTGCAATATAAGCCCTTATCAGCTCTCTTTCGAACTCTCTTGAAGTGTCGTCCTTATACTGCTTGTCTTCTCCAAATAAGGCAGTCCTCAGAAGATAGGTCCCTATATATAACGGTGTGAAAGGGATTTCTGCGATTCTTTGTACTATGCCAGGCTTTTTCATACAGGAAATATTCCTTAGAGTCGTTTATAATATTTACTATATATCGTCCTCACAAAGTAAAGAAAAAAGAAGA
The DNA here is from genome assembly GCA_019322855.1 of Candidatus Woesearchaeota archaeon. Taxonomy (GTDB): domain Archaea; phylum Nanobdellota; class Nanobdellia; order Woesearchaeales; family WJKV01; genus WJKV01. The sequence continues at coordinate 17,478 of JAHWIA010000004.1, forward strand.
AAATTATTCTTCGTAGTCTATAGCTTCTCCGTTTTCAATAATTTTAAGAGTATACTCTGCACTTTCCAGGTCTCCGTTCTCGTCAAAACCAATAGTGCCTGAGACGCCAGGATAATCCTTGACATTATACAGCTCGTTCTTGATGTCTTCTGCATCTGCTCCTACTCTCTTCATTATGTCTGCCACAATATTTATTGCATCGTAAGCATGGTGAGAACCCAGGGTGACATCTGGTTTTCCTGTCTTTTCCTTCATCTTTGCTTCAAACTCTTCAGCTGCAGGAACAAATGGAATAGAATAGAATATGCCTTCTGCCTGTTCTTTTACTTCCTCAAGGATCTTCGGGTCGCTCCATG
>JAHWIA010000102.1 GCA_019322855.1 Candidatus Woesearchaeota archaeon
CCTGTTTATGATGTTAATCGACAGGCAATGAGCCAGATGGTAGAATGGTTCCTGATAAACAATGCAAGGAAATACAACATACTCGTGCCTAACAAACCGTCAAGAGACGAGCTTGCAGAAAGAAAAAGCAAGAGCATACAAGGTGCTTTTGTTTTGGAACCTGTTCCTGGTTTGTACAATGACATCCTGACTTTTGATTTCATGTCACTGTATCCTACATTGATCAGCGCTCACAACATAAGCGGCGCGACTCTAAGATGCAGTTGCTGCAGGGATACTGCAGAGCCCGCACCTTTGGAAGGCCAGAAGATCTGGTTCTGCAAACAGAAAAGAGGTTTCCTGCCGATTATGATAAATGAATTGATAGAAAGAAGATTAAGAGTTAAAAAAATATTGAAAGAAACAAAGAGCCCTTTCTTGAATGCGCGACAATTGGGATTGAAATTATTGGCGAACAGTTTCTGGGGCTATATCGGTTTCAGTTTCAGCAGATGGTACAGCTTTGACAGTGCAGCGAGCATAACAGCGTACGCAAGATACTACATAAAGAAAGTCATCGACAGGATGCAGGAAGAAAAGTTCAATGTTGTGTATAGTGATACTGACAGTGTTCTTTTAACTACAGGAGAAAGAACAAAAGAAGATGCTATTGAGGTTGCAAAAGACATCAACAAGGACCTGCCAGGCATCATGGAACTGGAGTTCGAGGGACATTTTCCAGCAGGGATCTTTGTCAGTACAAGAGATGAAAAGAGCGGTGCAAAGAAAAGATATGCATTGATAGATGAGAAAGACAATTTGATAATCAAGGGTTTTGAGACAGTGAGAAGGAACACTTCACAGATAGCAAAACAAGTGCAGAAAAAAGTTCTTGCGATCGTATTGAAAGAACAGAACAAGGACAAGGCATACAAATACGTGAGGCAAATCGTTGAAAAAGTCAGGAGAAAGGAATTGGAACTGCAAAATTTCATCATCAAGACACAGATCACCAAACCTATTGAAGAATATGACAGTATTGGCCCTCATGTCGCTGTTGCAAAACGAATGATGGAAAGAGGTTTAACACCATTGCCAGGCACAGTATTGCAGTATGTGATAACAACAAAAGGCACAAAGATCAGGGACAGGGCAAGAGAGATAGACGAATGTTCAAAAGAGGATATTGATCCTGAATACTATATTGAAAAACAGATAGTTCCTGTGGTAGAAAAGATCTTTGAAGTATTGGGCTATACAAGAGACGATCTTATCTCGCTAAAGGAGCAGAGCAAACTGGACAGCTTCTTCTAGAATGACTAAAATGTCGCATCATCATTATATATCCTGTTCACCTATATAGGCAATAGTGATTAGAATGTCATATATGAGTTCAGGCGGATATGGAAGCGGTTTAAGCCAGGTTGTGGGTGATCAAGGCTATATGAGCAGTCAATCTGCGCTCGAATCCACAGTAAGCGAATGCGCGTGCTGTAATAAGCCTGGCGCACCTGTATCGTACGCCCAGCAGGCAGCCAACGATGTAAGAGGACCTTTGACATACACTGCAAAATCACCAATAGTTTTCTATGCAGGATCAGATTCCACTAATACCAGTTCTATCTATGCTGGCAGGATATCAGAACCTATTGCAGAGAACGCAACAAAAACAAAAGCTGACAATTACTATAGCAAATCAAATATAAACTTGACATTCAGGCCAGGACAGTTCCTGAATTCTAGCGCACCAAAGACAAAATTCATCAAAGCGACAGAAGAAGTTCAGGAATTAGTAGAGCATACTTTTCTTGAATTGACAGGAAAAGAACTGCCTTGCTTTAATATCAGCGTCTGCAATGAACATGAACTGAGACAGGAGCATGCCAGATTAGGAGGTCAATGGTCTCCAGGCATTCAAGGTTTCTGCAATCATCAAACAAAATCCATCTTTGTGATGGAAAATAATCTTGCAGAATTATTGCTTACCATAGGCCACGAGATAGGCCATCTATTGTCAGATCCATTGCCTAATCTTATAGATGAAGAAGCAAAAGCAATGGCATTCGCGAGCGCATGGGCACAGACCATCCATGATAATAATATCGGGAACCTGGGAGCTCACATCCAGATGCATCAGCCTGCAAGAAACGGAGTGCATAACGTGGCCAGTAATTTTGTCAATAGCATGTTAGAGGAAGGCAGTATCGCAATGGATGTTTTCGAGCAATTGAGCAGGAAATACATTTCCTCAACATTTTGCCGCAACTTTTAAATATCTCTTTCTTTTTCCAAATCATTATGATAAAGGCACAGATAATACAAAGTATTGAAATTATAGGTATTATCTAGATAGTGCCATTTTGCCTTCTCTTTGGTTGAAATGGATGGAAAAAACCCTAGAGAAAGCACTAAATTTAAAAACAATAACCGTGCTCTCAATAAAAATGGCGAATATCGGAAAATTTGACTTTGCTCAGGTCGAGAAGACCATACTGTCCTTTTGGCAGAACCAGAAGATCTATGACAAACTTAAAGATAGGAATAAAGGAAACAAGAAATTCTATTTCCTGCAAGGACCGCCTTACACTTCTGGAGATCTTCACGGAGGACAGGCATGGAACCACGCACTAAAGGACATGATCCTTCGTTACAAAAGAATGTGCGGATTCGATGTATGGGACAGAGCAGGTTATGACATGCACGGTTTACCTGTTGCAAAAAGAGTGCAGAAAAAATTCAATCTCGTCACTAAAGAAGACATTGAGAAGTTTGGGGTAGAAAAGTTTACAGACGAATGTTACAGATATGCAATGGAAACAACCCATATAATGACCGATGTCCTGCAGAAGATGGGTGTCTGGCTTGACTTCAGTGATCCTTATCTTCCAATTTCTACCCAATTTATAGAAGGCGTATGGTGGGTAATAAAGAAAGCAGAGGAACAGAACAGATTATATGAAGGATTAAAAGTCATGACATGGTGTTATGATTGTGAAACTGCTTGCGCAAAACATGAATTGGAATATAAAGATGTATCAGAAGACAGTGTATTCCTAAAGTTCAAACTAAAGAACAAAGAGAACGAATACTTGATCGTATGGACAACAACCCCGTGGACAATTCCGTTCAACCTTGCTGTTATGGTCAATCCAGGCATAGAATATGTAAGAGCGAAAGTAGAGGATGAAGTATGGATAGTTGCAAAAGCATTGGCAGGTCCTGTTGTCCAGGCTGTCGCTGACAAATCCTTGGTGCTGCTAGAAGAATTCATGGGGGATAGATTAGAAGGGATGGAATACATACATCCGTTGCACGAAGAATTAGGAAAGCATTACGATGAGATGAAGAAAGAACATCCTAATGTTTGTACTGTCATACTTACTGAAGATTATTGTGATACTAGCGCAGGCAGTGGTCTGGTCCATACTGCTCCTGGCTGCGGCCCTGAAGATTTTGAAGCTTGCCAACCTTATGACATACCTCCGT
>JAHWIA010000103.1 GCA_019322855.1 Candidatus Woesearchaeota archaeon
CTTGTTAAGTCTGGATTTTCCAATCCTTCGGGACTTGATAAGGGACAAGTTCAAGGACAAGGGTGCAAAGCTGGTCAATGACAATCTGAAAGCTGCGAAAGCAGGCTATGATTTTGCAAAAAACAATTATTTAGAAGAATATAATTTCAAGATCACAGAGCCAGAAGAAGAGGATGACATCTATGAAGAGAAACCAAAACTTATGATTCTAACAGGCAATGAAGCCATTGCAATGGGCGCGTTAAAAGCAGGCTGTAAGTTTTATTCTGCATATCCTATGACTCCGGCATCTCACATTCTTCACTACATGGCAGAGCACGAGATGGATTTCAATATAGTCGTCAAGCAGACAGAAGATGAGATCGCTGCGATCAACATGGCAATCGGTGCAGGATTCACTGGTGTGAGATCAATGACTGCAACGAGCGGGGGAGGCTTTTCATTGATGGTGGAAGGGCTTGGTCTTGCAGGAATCACAGAGACGCCGATTGTAGTTGTTGAGTGCCAAAGATCAGGGCCGAGCACAGGCATGCCTACTAGAACAGGGCAGGAAGACCTGAAATTTCTGATCAATGCATCGCAGGGAGAGTTTCCAAGAGTGGTGATCGCACCGGGCGATGTCAAGGATTGTTTCTACAAGACATTTGAAGCCTTCAATTTAGCAGAACAATACCAGATGCCAGTTTTGATCATATCAGACAAATTCCTGTCAGAGAGCGCAATAAGTTCTGAAGCGTTCGATACAGAAGGCATGGAGATCAACAGAGGATTGCTGGCGCAAGAATCTGATCTTAAGAAAGATAAGGATTTCAAGCGGTATGCGCCTGCAAAGACAGGCATCAGTCCGAGAACCTTGCCTGGCACAAAATACGGAATGTACACTGCGACAGGCAATGAACACAATGAGACAGGTATGATAGTCGAGTCAAAAGAAAATAGGAACAAACAGATGGATAAGAGATTGAGAAAACTGCAGTTATTGTCTGACAAATTACCAAAACCAGAACTTATAGGTCCTAAGAATGCAGACGTCACATTGATATTCTGGGGAAGCACAAAAGGTCCTGTCAAAGAAGCGATGAAATTATTCGAGAAAAATAATCTCGCAGTTAACTATGTGAATCCTATTTATCTTCATCCTTTCCCTGCAGAAGCAATGGCAGATATCATCCAGAACGCTGAGATGACAATAGTAATCGAAGGGAATCAGAGCAGCCAGTTGTCTTATCTGATCAAAGCGAACACAGGTCTTGATGTTGACCATAAGATATTGCGTTATGACGGAAGACCGTTCAATCCTACACATCTTTACAACGAGATAAAGAGTCTGGCGAAATTAAAGCCAAGAAAAGTACAGGAAAAGATCATTGTGAAGAAGAAATCAAAGATCGCAGTCAAAAAGAAGAGATCATTACGGAAACCTTCCCGGCGCTTGAAAGTGAAGAAAGCCAAGAAAGGTAAAGCAAGAAGGGGAAGGCCGCCGAAAAAAGCAAAGCTCAGGAAAAGGTCTAAGGAAAAGACTAAGAGAAAGACTGTAAGAAAGGCAAAAAAGAAGGGTGCTAAAAGAAAAGCAGTCAAGAAGAAATCAAAGAAAAGATTCTTGAAAAGAAAGCCTAAGAAAAGATCAAAGAAGAGAAGGAGATAATTAAATGACAACTGTAAAAGAACTCAATATTGTTGAACAGCCGAACTGGTGTCCGGGTTGCGGCAACTTCGGCATATTGATCGCTCTAAAGGATGCTATCGCACAATTGGATGTGCCTCAGGAAAATGTTCTTCAGGTGAGCGGTATTGGCTGCAGCGGCAAACTGCCTCATTGGATAAAGACTTATGGCTTCCATGGTGTGCACGGAAGAGCGCTTCCTGTTGCGACAGCTGCAAAGCTTTCAAATCACAAACTTACTGTCATTGCTGATGTAGGAGACGGTGACTGCTATAGCATTGGGACCAATCATTTTATACATGCTGCAAGAAGAAACATCAATATAACTTGCATAGTTCATGATAATCAGATTTACGGCCTGACAAAAGGACAGGCAGGCCCTACAACAGGTCTGGGCATGAAGACAAAGAGCACTCCGAGAGGAAGCATTGAATATCCTATAGATCCGTTGCAGTTGGCAATAACATCAGGCGCTACTTTTGTGGCAAGAGGCTATGCAGGAGACACAGAACATCTTGCTTCATTGATTGTGAGCGCAGTCAAGCACAAGGGTTTCTCTTTGATAGACGTTCTTCAGCCTTGTGTGACTTTTAACAAGAAAAATACATTCGACTGGTTCAAGAAAAGAGTATATAAGCTTGACAAGAAATACGATCCTTCGAATAAGGAAGAGTCTTACAAGAAAGCAGGCGAATGGGGAAGAAAGATTCCTATTGGAATTATTTACAAGGAAAAGAAACCTACCTATTCTGACGAGCTGATACAAATCAAGAGACAACCGTTGGTTATGCACAACATAAACAATGTGAGCATCAAATCCCTTCAAGAGGAATTGATGTAGACTGAATCTGCAGGTGTTCAAGATTATTGAAGCGCGATTTTATGAAAAATTAGAGGATAAAAAAGTCAGGTGCCTTGTTTGCCCTAAACAATGCATTATTCCTAATAAAAAGAGAGGTTTCTGCAGAGTACGAGAGAACAGGGACGGAGTTTTGTATTCTTTGGTTTATGGAAAGCCTGCGAGCGCAGGTGTGGATCCTATTGAGAAGAAACCGTTGTTTCATTTCCTTCCAGGCTCTTTGGCTTATTCTATTTCTACTGTAGGTTGCAATTTTGCATGCAAGCATTGTCTGAACTGGCAGATAAGCCAGGCAAAACCAGAAGACCTGCCTTCCATCGACCTTGCTCCTGAAAAGGTTGTGGAGAACGCAGTGAAAGAAGGATGCAAGATAATAGCTTTCACTTACATCGAACCTGTGATGTTCTATGAATACATGATGGACATCGCAAAGCAGGCAAGAAAGGAAAAGCTGAAGACTGTCATTGTTACGAACGGCTATGTCAATCCTGCGCCGGCAAAAAAATTATATCGAAACATTGACGGTGCTAATGTTGACCTTAAGGCGTTCACAGAAGAATTCTATAAAAAGATATGTGCTGGAGAATTGAAACCCGTACTTGACACATTAAAGATAATAAAGGAACAAGGATGCTGGCTCGAGATAACTAACCTGATAATTCCTACATTGAATGATGATCTTACAAAGATAAAAGAAATGTGTGAATGGATAAAGAAGAATCTTTCAGATTCAGTCCCTCTCCATTTCAGCAGGTTCTTCCCTCACTACAAGCTCAAGGACTTGCCACCTACACCAGTAAGCACATTGAAGAATGCTTACAAGATTGCGAAAGACATTGGTCTGAAATATGTGTATCTTGGAAATGTCCCTCAAGGAGAAGAAGAATATACGATCTGTCCTAAATGCAAGGAGACA
>JAHWIA010000104.1 GCA_019322855.1 Candidatus Woesearchaeota archaeon
CTAATTCCTTTTCCAATCGTTGACATTAAACCCATAACATCACACCTATACAAAGAGTTTCACTTGAATATTTAAGCTTTGTCAAATAGAAATTCATTTATTTGTTCATTAATATATAGTGATTAAATAAAAAATATAATTAGGTTTATATTCTAAAAAAGGTTTTTGTTTAAAATATGGCAATCAAATTCAAATGGGTGAAAGATAAGAAGAAGAGTTCTAAAGCATCTAAGGAAGAAGGCAGGCTCAAGGATTTTGCAGATGAGATAAGCGGTAAAAAGAAGCATTCAGAGATAGACAAGGTCAAGGAATTTCTAAGAGAAAAAGGAGAGTTGGAAGAGCCAGTGAAGATAGAAGCAAAAACCAGGAGCAAGCCAAAGAAATCAAGATCAAAGAAAGAAAAAAAGATTACTGCAAAGAAAGAAAAGAAAACAAAGAAGCAAAAGAAGAAGAAAGCAAAAATCAAGGAAGAGAAGATAGAAGAGCCTGTTGAAGAAATAGAAGAGGCTGAAGAGCCTATTGCAGAAGTCACTAAAAAAGCACATAAAAGAATTCCGGTCAGGAGCAGGGACAGTCATAAAGGGGATAATGGAAAGGTTCTTGTGATAGGCGGTTCTGAATTCTATGTGGGTGCGCCAGGTCTCGCAGCAATGGCTGCATTCAGGACAGGCGCAGACATGGTCTATGTGAGCACTACAAAAGCAGCAGCCTATGTCATCAATGGTTATGATCCAGGGATAATTACGCAGAAACTAGAAGGTAAATTCTTGACAGAGAAGCACTATACAAAGATAAAAGAATTGATTGACAAAGTGGATGCAATTGTCATAGGGTGCGGATTAGGAAAGGAGAAGACAACAAAGAATCTGGTAAAAAAGATAGTAAAACTTGACATCCCTAAAGTCATAGATGGTGACGCACTTGATCTGATCAAAGGTGCGGATGTAAGGAATGCAGTACTGACTCCTCATCACGGCGAGTTTAAAGATCTTTTTGGCACGACAGGAAAGAAAGAATCAATGATGGTGTATTCAAAACCTGACAAGATCATTCTTTTGAAAGGCAGGATAGATTACATATCTGATGGTGTCAAGATCTTTAAGAACAAGAGCGGAAATCCTGGCATGACTGTTGCAGGAACAGGAGATGTGCTTGCAGGTATTGTCGGCGCATTGCTGGCCATTGGATTCAGTCTTATTGATTCTGCGAGGATCGGCGCGCACATTTCAGGGGAAGTCGGAGACCATCTCAAGAAAGATTTAGGTTACTGTTTCACTGCAGAGGATGTTGTGAAAAACATCCCGCACAGTGCAAAAAGATTCATCAAATAGAATGGAACAATGCATATTCTGTCAGATAATTGCCGGTGCAATACCTGCAAAGAAGCTTTTTGAAGACGATAAGGTAGTCGCAGTACTTGATATTTATCCTGCTTCTCCAGGGCACATACTTCTACTCCCTAAAACACATTCGCAGAATGTTGAAGAACTTGACGAAGATGTTTTCTCTCACATGGGCGTGATTGCGCAGAGGATGATCATTGTGATGATCGCGAATCTTAAAGCAGAAGGGGTCAGCATTGTTGTACAGAACGGAGGTGAAGCAGAGCAGAAAGCACCGCATTTCATAATGCATCTCATCCCTCGATACAAAGATGATAAACTGCAGCTGCAGATCCCGAGGACAAATGTGGATAGTAAAGAACTTGACGAAGTGTATGTGCGTCTTAAATCTATGATAGAACAGACCATTAGCGGACAAAAACTTAGATGATGGAAAAAAACAATAAGAAGACGGATGGCGAAGAAAAAACAAATAATCCTGAAAAAAAGATAGAGTGTCCGTTCTGTGCAATCGTCCAAGGACAGTCAGATTCGATAAAGATAATTTATCAGGATAAAGACGTGGTTGCTTTCCTCTATCCTTACGGAGCAGCAGGGCATTTTGCAGTCATTCCTGTGAAGCATGTTCCGGTTGTAGTTAAGCTGGATGAAAAGATAACGCAGAAGATGTTCGCGGTTGCAAAGAAACTTCTTCCTTTAGTTTGCAACGCGACCATGACAAAGAGCGCAAATATAATCATGCATACAGGAACAGATCAAAAGATAAGTCATGTCAGTCTGCATGTTCTCCCTCGAAAAACAGGTGATGGCATATCAATAAGATGGGAGCCTTCTCCTATGGATGAAACAAAGCTCAAAGAACTTGAAGAGAAACTTAAAGGTTCTGTCAGCAAGGAAGAAGAAAAAAACATAAAAGAAAAAACTTCTGACATCAAGGAAGACAGTTATTTAATCAAACATCTGAACAGATTACCGTAAATTTACATAAGCTTTATAAATAACTTACAGTAAAAACACTTAGAAAAAATAAATTTTATTTTTTCGCACAACCAAAAAACTTTTTTTAGTTTTTATCAACATAACCTAATTCTGTAAATCTATTTCATCGTTATCAAATTCATTGATAATTCATTGATTTTAGTCCGGATTAGGTTTAACACTCAAAATTCACCAAACCTGGTGAGGAGACAAAAAATGGCAAAAAGAAAAACTACAAAAAGAGTTGTCAAGAGAAAAGCTACAAAGAAAAGAGTAGCTAAGAGAAAGACAACCAAAAGAAAAGCAACTAAGAGAAAAGCTACAAAGAAGAGAGTTGCAAAAAGAAAGACCACAAAGAGAAAGGCTACAAAAAAGAGAGTAGCTAAAAGAAAGACGACCAAAAGAAAAGCAACTAAGAGAAAGGCTACAAAGAAAAGAGTAGCAAAGAAAAAGACCACAAGAAAAAGAGTTGCTAAAAAAAGAAAATAGATGATGTTATGTTGTTTTACCGGGGATAACCCCCGGTTATTTCTTTTTTTATAAGAATGCAAGGAACAGGTTTCCAAAGATCAGAGTGAAGATGACTGCGCATAGCATGCCTGGGACAAACGGGATCCCTTTCTTGACCAGAACTTTTCTTATCCTGTACTTCTTCAATAACTTGATCTGGTCCATCTCAATGCCCAAGTCTTTCGGACCGCAGATCTTTTTCTTTCTATGATAGACATCCTCTGCTATCCAGTCTCCCTCTGTCAGCTTGCTGACAGGAGTATTCTTTACCATGCAGCAAGATTCTATGGTCTTTGCAAAAAGCCACAAATGTATTGCAAGGAAAACTACAAAAGCGCAGGTCACAAAGACCAATTTTAAGAGAAAGTCTGGTACAAAAACCGCAGCGATAACAAGCGCGCCTGAAAGTATGAAGACACTGTATCTCATCTTCTTTACATTTTTCTTGTCGCGCAGTTTCTTGAAATCATGCAGAAAATCCTTTCTATGCAATCCTGCGAGTATCAGGCCGTATATCAAGCTATATATCGCGCCGATAACAAGAATGTTAAGCAACAAGATTATTGGGAAATAAAAGTTCAA
>JAHWIA010000105.1 GCA_019322855.1 Candidatus Woesearchaeota archaeon
AGCATGTGGGAGTACGAGAATATCTCTGCTGTCGTCGGAAAAGAGAATCTCATCTTCACAAATCTGCACAGCATAAAGAACAAGGAAAATCTTGACAAGCTGAAACGATTGGGCGAGACAAAAGAACAGCCTGTCAATGAGCTGAAACAGATGGACATCAAACGCGCATGTCTGCTTGATCCTTCTGCAGAAAAAATCCTTTGCCCAGAAGATGCAGATAAATTTGATTACTTGATTTTTGGCGGGATCTTGGGCGACAATCCTCCGCAGAAGAGGACTGAGAAATTACTTTCTCCTAGATTGCAGGGCATTGCAAAAAGAAACCTTGGCGACATGCAGATGAGCACTGACAATGCAGTGAAGTGCTCAAAGAAAATAGTAGAGGACAAAGTTCCTTTTGATCAGATAGATTTTGTTGATAATTATGAACTGAAAATAACAGAAAAAGAGTCGGTCATACTTCCATATCGCTATCTGTTCGAGGACAACAAGCCTTTCATGCACAAGAAACTTTTGGAATATCTCAAAGAGCATCCCTTTTTCTAGATAAATTTAAATACGATTATATTTTGAATGTGTTTATGGAAAAAAAGAGCCTTACATTTATTCTTGCAGGAATACTTGTTGTTTTCATACTGCTCAACATTGTCTTCATCTACGAGGAAAAGGTTACAGGAGAGGCTTTCAAACCTATCAGGAAAATCGCACCAAGACTTCCTGCACCAGATACTTCTTCACGAGAAATTGTTCATAAAAGAATCATAGACACAAAAAGCAGGGAAGCTGCCTGCAACGGCTGCTTTTGGAAAGACAAGATGAATCTGAAGGAAGAAGGTTTTACTTATACATTCACACCCGATGATGTGGAATTCAAAAAGATGTTCTTTGGCAAGGAAAATGGAAAGGTGTTCGAATACATTGAAGCTCCAGAAACAAGATGTTTTAATGAAGACACTGAAATTTATATTTACAAATACAAAGGCTATCTGAAATCTGGATTGAAGTGCAAAGATAAGTATTGGCAATTCATCACGCCGTTGAAGAGTCCGTGCCCTGATAATGGTTGTTTATGGGATGAAACAGGAATGATGTTTCACATCTCAGAACCGACTCCTAAATACATGGACTTCCATCCTGCAGATGTGGGTTCCTATGATCTTTTTGGCATAGAAGATCTGGAACTGATATTCGAGCCTGAGTTTTATGATGAAAAACCTTCGTGTGTTAGAGGAGGCACTTTGGAAAATTATACAGAAGCATCAGGAATCTGCACGCGCACTTACAAAGGACAGGCACTTATTGCACAAGCAGGCTTGCTTTGTGTGAATGGCAGATGGTGGTTGTCAGGAGGAATGTGCCCTTTAGCAGTTCCAAGCGAAGCCCCGCCAATGCCTGATTGAAGAAAGATTTAAATACCTGTATTCATAAAAATAATTCAAAATGGAAAACCAGAATCTTTTTGTATTGATAACATTTGTTGCAATATTCATTCTTCTTATTGTTACTCTGATAGGCAATGATTACAATCCGACAGGACAAGGGATTAATGTCAAACTGCCGAAAGAAGTTGTCAAGAAGATGGTTGAGCAATCAGAGGAACAAGAAACCCAAAGTGATGTCAGTCTTCCGCCAGCAGTGATCAAGAAGATGATCCAAGAAGCGCAAGAAAAAGAAGAAGAGAAAAAAGAAGAAAAACAAAGTGAAAGTCAAGGAACCTGCGACTGTCCGGACCCTTTCAACGGCAAGATAATCACCAAAGACTGGAGCAAAGGTTATCTGACAAGCCTCAGTGAATATGACTGCTTGTTAGTACGATACATCGCAGAAACCAGAGAAGATTTGAACTTGCCTCCTGATAAAGAATCAGGTCTTATAAAGATCTGTGATTGGCTGGGCTGGGGTAATTAAATTTATATACCTGTATTAATTAAATATTCTAAAATGACAGACACAAAAACAATCACAATCATTGTAATCGCTGCGATCGCTATCGCATGCGTGTGCGTTGCATTAGGATCCAATGACATACAGAACATACAAGGAGCGCAGGTCACGACAATAAAAGGCTTATTGGATGACCCTTCTAAATTACCGCAGGATGAATATGAACCCGGCACACTTATCTCAAGAGAATTTGAAAAGCCTTCTTCTGAAGGGCTGTTTGAAAGAAAAAATTCTAATGCAGACATGGCTTCAAAATTCCTTCAAAGAGACGCTCCATTCTACAAACAAGTGTGTTTCAGTGCATCACAAAGCCTGGTTCCTATGTACGGCCCTGCTGAATACCTTGACTTATCAAAACTGGAATTCTCACTGACAGATTCTATAGCCTTGCTTTGCGAATTTGATTTCGGGAAAATGGCAAAAGGATTACAGTCAGGAAGCCCAGAAAAAGCAATGGAAGGAGTCAGTGCAGTAATCAAGATTACACTTCCTTGATTTTCTTTATTTTCATTTTTACAAACTAGTTCTAGAACTAACGCCGCGGCCCGGATTTGAACCGAGATATCCCAAGGGAAAGTGGTTTTCGAGACCACCGCAATACCAGATTATGCGACCGCGGCAAAAAAGTGCCCCCGCCGGGATTTGAACCCGGGTCTTCGCCTCGAGAGGGCGGAATGATTGGCCGGACTACACTACAGGGGCTTTGAAACTTTTGATTAAGATTCTCTTTAAAAAGCTTTTCACAGAAAGCTTAAATAATCATCACTTTTCTTTCTTCACGGTTTAAGATGGATTGGGACGAACTGCCAGAAGAAAGAATAGATTTTCTGCATGGACTAGTGGGCGATGTCAAGAACTACAAGATATTTCTTGGGCATGACATAGATAATCCAGAATTAGGAAAACCAAAGATACCATTCTATGAAAAGATCGCCCAGATAGGAGACAGGCTCGGCCACAAGATATTTGTTCCATACCGTTTCACAAAGTTTCCAGGCGATCCTGACGAGATGAATCCGCGGGATACGCACGACCTGATGGAAGCCATGATAGCTCATTGCAATCTGATTGTCTGCTATCTAGGAATCAATTCTACTTCAGTAGGTCACTTCATAGGAAAAGGTATGATGCTCGGAAAGGAATTCATTTATTTCCTTGAGAAAGGAGTAAGACTAGAAACAGTGGTTGAAGTCGAGGGAATGGTTCTTTCAGGGATTATTCCTGAAGCTAGAGAAGACATCCTGAAACAACCAAGGATCATGTTCAATAGGACCATGACAGGAACACTCTACAGATACCCGCACATAAAAGAAATAATCCAATACTCTTCTGAAGAAGAAGGTCTCGCGCGATTGGAAGCTGCGATAAAAAAGCATCTGATCACTTGAAAGCCTCGGAGAAATTTCGGTCATTTCTGAATAAATTTTAAATATTCATCAATAATATTCTTTTGCATGGCAAGAAGACGG
>JAHWIA010000106.1 GCA_019322855.1 Candidatus Woesearchaeota archaeon
ATGCAGTAGAATGCAATGTGCGCCAAACTTAGTAAGCCTGCAAAACCTATGCTTAACTGCAATGAGATAGATAAAATTATGAAAATGCAGATCAAGATCAACAAATGTATTATGTATGCTTCTATCATTTATGCACCAATTTTTTGATTCCAAAAAGACCCTGAGGCCTGAACAATAAAAATATGAACAGTATCACGAAAGCTATCGCTTCTTTATATCCAGATGGAAGGAACCAGACTCCGTAATTTTCTGCGAAACCTATCAAAAAACCTCCAAGGATTGCGCTAGGAACATTGCCTATCCCTCCTACAATTGCACCTGTAAAGCCTCTAATCATCAAGTTCGTACCCATTGTCGCTTCCAGGTTTTGTTCTAATCCAACTAGGATGGCTGCAATGCCTGCGATCGCAGAACCTATTATGAAACTCCATCTATAGATTCGCTCTGAAGAGATTCCTACTATTTCTGCAACTTCCTTGTTGTTTGCCACAGCTCTCATTGCTTTTCCCATCTTTGTTCTTTTCATGAACAAGAATAATAAGACGAATAATATTATTGAGACTAAGATTATTACAACTTGCAATTGCGTGATTCTTGCGCCTAAGAATTCCATGCCTTGCGTTACTCTGATGAAACCTATTGTTTTGATGTCTGCACCAAATAGTACGAGAATCAAAGATTCAAGAAATATAAGAAGGCCCAAGCTTGCTATGAGTAAAATCAACGGACTGGCTTTTCTTTTTCTTAATTGTTTGTAGACTAAAAGATCCATGCCATAACCGAGAAGACCTGCGAAGATTATTGCGAAGATCACAGACAGCCAGAAATTCAAGTGAAGCATGCTGAACAAGAAATATAAGAAGTAACCGCAGAAAGCAATAGATGCTCCGTGCGCGAAATGAATGAACTTGCAGGTTGAATAGATCAAAGAGAAGCCAGCAGCAACTAATGCATAGATTGCCCCGGCAATCAAGCCGTTAATGGTCAATTGAGTGAAAATCCCCATTTTGTCTCTTTTTATATCTGGATATCTGTTGCATTAATAAATATTTTGTCTATAGTTCAACAACAAGCTTTAAATACTATTCTGGGTTGATTTATTGTATGATGGAACTTGTTTTTTTGGGAACGAGCAGCATGGTTCCAACAAAAGAAAGGAACCATACATCGCTTTTGGTTAGATGCAAGACTTATGACATTTTGATAGATTGCGGAGAAGGTACGCAGAGACAATTGAAGATGAAGAAGATAAGTCCCAATAGAATAAGAAAGATATTGATTTCTCACTGGCACGGCGATCATACGCTTGGTCTGGCAGGATTGATACAAACTCTTGGCATGAGCAATTATGAAGGCGTGCTAGAGATTTATGGCCCGAAAGGTACTAAAAAAAGCATCAAGGCATTGAAGGATGCATTCTATTTTGTGGATAAAGTGGAATTGAAGATAAAGGAATGCAAGACAGGAAAAATCTTTTCTGACGATAATCTTAAGATTGAAAGCGCAGAACTGGAGCATAACATCCCTTGCTTAGGGTATAGTATTACTGAACAAGATAAGAGAAGAATCAAAGTAACAACTGTGAAAAAGTTGGGCATTCCGGATGGTCCGTTATTGGGGAAATTACAGAAAGGCAAGCCTGTGACATGGAAGGGTAAGAAGATAATGCCAAAGGATGTCACTTATGTTGTAAAAGGAAAGAAACTGGCTTATGTCTTGGATACTAGCATGTGTGATAACTGTTTTAAACTGGCAAAAGATGCAGATCTTCTTGTGTGCGAAGCGACCTTCAAGTCAGAGTTGGAAGAAAAGAGTGCAGATTCAAAGCATCTGACTGCGAAACAAGCAGCACAGATCGCGAACCAGGCAAATGTGGATAAACTAGTGTTGACACATTTTTCGCAAAGATATAAGAGCGTCATAGAATTAGAGGATGATGCTAAAGATCTGTTCCATAATACAGTCAGTGCGCACGATTTCATGAGAATCAAGATCTAGTCTATGTTAATTTTCTGTCCGTTCTTTAGTATGTGGACTGTCTTTCCTAATGAATAACCAAGTTCTTTTGCCAGCTTAGCCAATGCGTTCAATTTGTTTTTATCTCCGTGCGTAGGGATGACATGCAGAGGCTTTGTGTATTCTATCAGATCCCTAAGATCCTCTTTTGCACCGTGCCCGCTGACATGGATGTCCTTGAAGATCCGTGCGCCTTTCTGCGCGAGCAGCTTTTCTAATTTTTCCCTGTTCTTTATATTGATGTCAACAGGAATGATGTTGCTCGAGAAAATCACATGGTCCCCTTCTTCAATTTCCAATGGCAGGTCTCCTTTTGCGATCCGTGACAAGACTGCTCTCGGCTCTCCTTGATGTCCTGTGACCACGACAACATACTTGTCTTTTTCTTTTGATATTTTTTTGAACTTTCTCTTGATCTCATTACCATATTTCAGTATTTTGATATCTTCTTTCCAATTAATCAAATTAACATTATGGCCTGCTTCTACATATTTTGCCAATGATCTTCCGACGAACAAAATATTTCTGTTCAATTCTTTTGCATATTTGATTATAGAGCTCAATCTCGCAAGATGGGAACTGAACGTCGTTATGATTATTGCTTTTCCTTGGTTTGCAGTTCCTAGCAAGACGTCTTTAAGCATGGCTTTTGCAACACGTTCTCCTGGCATTTTCTTGGATTCTTCTGCATAAAGGCTGTCAACAATCAATAATTTTACATTCTTTAACTGTTGCAGATTCTCGACATTGCTCTTCTTTTCCATGACAGGGAACATGTCGAACTTGAAATCATTAGCATACAATATAACGCCGGCGCTGCTATGGATTGCTATCAGAACAGTTTGAGGTGTGCTGTGGGTGACGCTGAAGAATTCAATTGTTATGTCCTTGCTTAGTTTGTATTTTGCATTCTTATTCAATTGTTTTAACTGATTCTTCAATTGAAGCTTGTTGTCTTGCAGGATGGTTTTCAGAACTTCTATTGTGTACGGCGTACCAAGAACAGGACAGTCATAGTTTTTCGCCAAATATGGTATTGCGCCTAGATGATCTAGATGCGCATGAGTGCAGATGATCAGTTTAACCTTGTCTTTCCAGTCATTGATCGTGCTGTCATTAGGTATGGCATTGGCCTTGATCAACTGTTCTGTGCTGACTATTTCACTAGCCTCTCTTTCATCCTCTACCTTGATGTAATTATCCAATTGCAATCCCATGTCAAGAAGTATGACCTCGTCTCCAATCTTGATAGCAGTCATGTTCCGGCCAACCTCGCTGTAGCCGCCCACTGCCCGCACTTCGATTTTACTC
>JAHWIA010000005.1 GCA_019322855.1 Candidatus Woesearchaeota archaeon
CTCTACATCGAACGGAAATAATAGGATGAACTTTTTTCTGTACAAATCGACAGGCTCTTCTTCCTTTGCGAACAATGAGACATGTATATTGTGTATGAGCTTTTTTGCCATTTTAAAAAGATTTAAATACGAACATGGTTTCTGGATAGGTATGAAACATACTTTTATTGTTACTATTATTTTAATCTTGTTGTTTTTTGTATCACAGGTCATAGGCCTGGCTATAATCAAACAATACATTGATGTGGAAAAGACAGCAGAAGAAGGAGTGACTGTATTCAAGGAACTTCCTTTTGGCCAGGAAAGACCTCCTGTCGAGCAGAAGGTTTCTTACATCTTCATAATAATTGCGGTGTTAGTAGGCACAGCTATTGCATTCGGTCTGATCAAGTTCAAACTGTGGAGGGTGTGGAAAGTATGGTTCTTTCTTGCAGTGTGGATGTGTGTGACTATTGCATTTGCAGCTTATGTCAACCAATGGATCGCACTGGCAGTAGCGTTAGTGCTTGCAGGATGGAAAATCTTCAAGCCAAACAGCATTGTGCATAATCTGACAGAGATGTTCATCTATGCAGGTATCGCAGCGATCCTGGTTCCTATCATGAACTTATTCGCAGCCATAATGATGCTGATCCTGATAAGCATCTATGACTATGTTGCAGTCTTCAAGTCAAAGCACATGATCAAACTGGCACAGGCGCAGAGCAAGGCAAGAGTCTTTGCTGGATTGCAGATTCCTTACGGAGGCCTGAAAGAGCAGATCAAGACTGTGCCATTATCAAAAAAAGCAGCAAAGAAAGTAAAAGAAAAGGCAAAGAAGAAAAAGAAAAAAGTAAAATTAGTGAAAGTCACAAGAAGGACAGCTATTTTAGGCGGGGGGGACATGGCATTCGCATTATTATTCATAGGCACTGCGATGAAATACACTGGTTTCCCAAAAGCCATCATAATCGCTGCAGTCACGACTGCTGCCTTGTCATTCATACTATTCCATGGCAGAAAAGACAGGTTCTATCCTGCTATGCCGTTCATTTCAGTAGGATGTGTACTGGGTTATCTCCTGGTAGCTTTTATATAAGAAATTGAGTAAAGTATATATATTAGGAAATCCATATTACTCCTACAATGGAGTCGTTCCAGGAATGCCGTAGAAGGGCAGAACGCAACCTCCAGATTGCAGAACATATGCTGACAGTCACGTATCCGCTACTGAAAGATGCCAAGTTGTTGCTTGGTGTCACAGAAAACATATTTTTGGGCATAACAAACAGCATGAGCGCGGTTGTGTTTTTCGAAAGAAAGTACAAAAGAATACCGCCGTTCCATGACAACTTTGAGTCAAAGTTCAATACCTTCACGGCAAGAATCGTGCCAAGATACGGAATAGATAAAAAATATATTATATTACTTAAGGCTATCAAGGAGATTGTTTTAAAGCACAAGCAAAGTCCGATCGAGTTCGCAAGAAAAGGCAAGTTCGTGATCTGTGATGAAAAATATAACAATGTTAGGCAGATAACAGATCAAGAGCTGAGACAGCATCTTAACGATGCAAAAGAATTTCACCAGATCTCGAAAAGGCTTGTGGCAAGAAGTGAAAGTTTTTTCACTAAACGTAAAGCAATCAGAGAAATAGGAAAAAAGAGGTGAGCAAGTGACAAGATTCATAGGAGTAGCTTCTGGAAAAGGAGGAGTAGGCAGGACCACTATTGCTATCAATCTTGCAACAGCCCTGAGCCAGTTCGGCAGGGAAGTAATTCTTATTGACGCGCATCTGAGCAGTCCTCATGTAGCATTGCATCTGGGCGCGCCCAATGTCCCAAAGACCATACATCATGCTTTACGAAAGACTACGCACATCAAAGATGCTGCTTACCAGCATCCGAGCGGTCTGAAACTGGTGCCGGGAAGCATAAATCCAGAGCATCAGGAAGATGTGCCGCATAAAAAAATAAAGGATACGCTTCTGGACCTAATAGGAACGAGCGAGGTCGTTATTGTTGACATGGGACCTAGTGGTGAAGAAGTACTTAGCGTGATGAGAGCGACAGATGATCTGCTAATAATTGCGACGCCTGACCTTCCGTCTGTCACAGAAGCTTTGAAAACAATAAGAAAGGCAAAAGAATTAGGAAAGAATGTTCTTGGAATCGTATTGAACAGGGTGAAAGGAGATCATACAGAATTGAGTATAGATAATGTAGAGACTATCACAGACACAAGAGTTATCGGAGTAATACATGAAAATCAGGACATTAGAGAAGCATTGAAACAAAGACAGCCTGTCGTGTACAGCCATCCTGACAGTAAAGTCAGCATCCAGTTCAGGAAATTGGCAGCCAATCTGATAGGCCAGGAATACGAACCAGGAAAAAGAAGAAAATGAGATTGATTGATGTTCTTAGAGAAAAAGGTTGGGAGGAGGAGGATGTTGCGCATGCAATCAACACAATGTATCCTGGATATTTCAGAGGCTATTCTGTAAGAAAGAAACAGCATGACCTGATTTATGTTGCAGTCTTGATCCTGGCGTTCGTTGTCAATGTGCTTGTATGCATAGGGCTCGTGCCAATATTCATGGTCACGCCTACTTCTATATTATTGCCGATCATATTCATAATAGGAATTTGTTTCGGATTATTGTTCACAAAAGTGGTTGCGCAGTTATGGCACGTCACAAAAATGCACCACGCAGGCGCAGGCCTTGCAATGGCGGGCATCGCACTTTTCGTGATGGTCTTCTTTATACGAGAACTCAATCTTGCAGTCAGGACAGTCACTGAACCTGTATTTGTGGAACACAACCTGATCCTCATACCATTATTCTATGTGATAGGATTCTTACTGCCTTATATATTTAGTATAAGAAATAAATACTACCCTAGAAAATAAACCTGATTATTCTTTATCTGGTTAAGCTTGATGTCATGCATTATGTTTCCGTGCTCATCAATAGAGAATATTCCAGAACTTCCTTCATAGTCTTCAACAGTCTTAAGATAGATGTTCATTATGCCTGAGGCATCTGTTGTAGTCTCGATAGCATCCTTGATGAGATATACACTATCATACATGCTCGCTGCAAGGAACTTGTTCTCTAATTCCTCTCCAAACCTGTTGTTGTATTTTTGGATGAACTCTTCTGAAACATCTTCTGCACTGTCGATGAAGACCACGTTTTCCAGCTCATTGCCTGCAGTCTCTAACAGTTCAGATATCATGTTGTTCGTTATTATCAATTGATGCATCTTCCTGTCCTTGATCTCTTTCAATAGAATATCTACAGTGTCTTTTGTTTGTCCAAGAATGATTATTGCATCAGGATTCTTGTTCTGTATCTTGCGCAAAGGTGCTGTGAACTCTGTGTCAGTAGTCTTGAAACCTTCTTCAGAAACAAGCAGATTCTTCAGCTCCAATTCCTTTTTCAGTTCTTCCTTGAATTTCATTGGATAGTCCTGCACCTCGAACATCAAAGCGACAGAAGTTAGATTGAATTTGTTTGTCAATAGATTGACAAGCTTATTCATTGTGTTGTTGTTCACCAAACTGTTCTTGAAGAACAATTCCTCTTCCATTATCTGAAGATTAGGTGCGAAACCTGTTATAGAAAGCAGAATCCTTTCTTTTGAAGACGTAAGCTGTGAGACCGCGTCCAATTCATCTTCGCACTGTGTCGCGATAATCGCAGAAACATCATAATTATCTATCATGTCTAAAGCCTTGTTCGCTGCAACACCGCTGTCGCATTGGCTGTCGCCTGTTATCAAAGTCAATTGTTTGTCATCGATCCCCCCATCAATATTGATCTCTTCAACAGCCATAGCCATGCTGTTCCTCAATTCTGTGAAAAGAATTTCCTTGTCTTCTGGCACATTTGTTAATGGGAGCAATCCTCCCACATAAATCTCTCCGCTCTCGAATCCTGTGACTGTTTTTGGTTCAAAAAGAGAAGGCTTGAAAGTGACTGTAACTATCGCAATCACCAATACAGCAATAATAACCCGCCAAAACCAGTTCATTTTGTCTATATTAGTAATTAATGCTTAATAAATCTATTTGTTTTTTCAGAAAATTTATATAGGGCAAAGTCATCTTCATGAGATATGTTTCCACACAGTCATTTTTTAGCAACATTATTCTTGGCTGAGATATTTGTAAGACTCGGCTATATCTCTCATAAGCTTGCTCTAGTCTGTGCAGTTATTGCAGTGCTGATAGATTTTGATCACTTTATTGAATATGTTATTGTCTATGGCAAGTTCAGCTTCAGAAGAGCGTGGAATGTCTGCGTAACAAACAAATTATACGGAAGGACTGCGATACATCATGTTTTCGGCATAAGCATGTTTGCTTTAGCAACACTGATAATCAGCTTATTCAGCATACCGTGGGCAATAGTTGTCGGTCTGGGATACTACAGCCATATCGCAGTTGATCTGTTGTACAATCTGTGGGAGAAAAGGACAGAGAAAAAAGTCAAGATAAAAATACTTGGCCTGCTGATACACATCAGACCGTTCGAGATCGCATTCGATGTTATAATGCTTGTTGCGATTTATTTGATAGTATATATGTAATCAAACCTTGTTCTTATACAACCCGTCGACCCTTACCAACTGTTCATAGATGTTCTCTATCAGGTCGTATTTTTTTGCTTCATCCAATGTGACCCAAGCATATTCTGTCAGCTCGTCATCTGCCAGTTTTATCTCTCCGTCTGCATAGTCTGCGAACAGACTCACTATTATTGTAGAATAGCCATTTGGTCTGATGAAGACCAAGCTTGAGCAATATCCTATGTCTTTTATCTCAAGATTCGTCTCTTCTTTTATCTCTTTTTTCAGGACTTTCTCGAATATGTCAAGCCAATGGTCTGCTGTATCTTTTTGAGTGTTCACAAAATCAGAATGCTCGATCTTTCCTCCGGGCACGCACCATTTGTTCGGGAATGCCTTTTCTTTCGGACTTCTCTTGCAGATCAAATACTTTCCATTTTTCCTTACAATCCCTGTGATAGAAACATAGTGTACTTTTTCAGTTACCATTCATCTCACCCCATTTTCAGGAATCTATAGAAAATATTTAAATAATTCCTCGAATTAGATTGAGTAAAATGAAGTATACCGGGGGTTTGGTAAAGAAAGAACGAGAACTCATCTTCAAACTATTTAGAGAGCATACCAAGCTCAAATTCAATGAGATAGAAAAAGCCTTGAACATAAGATCGAACATGGTCTCTTATCATCTCGAGCAGATGCAGAAAGAAGGTCTGCTAGAGAAAAAGGACGATTACTATTATTTGACAAAGGAAGCTGAGAAATATCTGCCTATTGTTCCTCACATTATTGGGGAAGGACTGAGTCCGCTGCCTGTTGTTCTTGTCGCTCTGATGAATGAAAACAATATCCTGTTGATAAAAAGAAATAACAGGCCGTACAAAGGATACTGGTCAATGATGGGCGGGAAAATTCTTCTAGAGGAAAGTTTCGAAGATGCAAGCAAGAGGGTTATAAAAAAGAAGTCTAACTTGGATGCGGATTATATCTCAATAAACAGTGTTCTTCACGAGCGTGTTGAGGGCGATGACATGATCAAGCACAGTTTTATTTTATTTTTCACTAAGATGAAAACAAATGAAACAGAATTCAGGAGAACTGATTATGGAGAACTGCAGTGGTTTGATCTCGAGGAGATAGACAAACTAAAGATAGTTCCTTCTGATTTGTGGCTGATAAAGAACAAACTAGACAGCATAATCGATGTGAAAGAGGCAGACATGAAAGAGAAGCAAGGCGAACTTAATTCTTTTGACATCCGGAAATAATTTAGTCGAATTACCTCGAGGAATTCTATAAATACCTAGCTTGATTACTATATTCTACAATGAATGATACAATACAAGAACCTAACAATAAAACCATGGACCAAATCATGGAAAACATGCAGTTCCGGAGGAATAACGGAACTTGGGACAAGGTAAGCATGCACTATGTGCTGGAACAATTAGAGTTCTGCTATACGACTTGGAGATACATACATAATAGAAGCGTAGGAATCCAGCAAGTTGGCGCATTGATAAGAGAGAGCGTGGATCCTAAACTGAAAACAATCTACTTCAAGAATGAGCAGTTAAGAGATGTGATGCATAGAGTTCTAGCAGTCGCAATGACAAGCGGAGAACAGATACATGAGTATGCAGAAGGAAGATTAGAACGAGATAAGTTGAAGGATGTCGACGGAACTCCTCTGCGGGATTTTGATCTTGGACTGGTGATGGAGTTCAACAAGAAAATATATCTGGGAAAAAGGGACGAGATATTTGAGGAGGAAGAAAATGGAATTTAGAAAAGATAATGGAGGCACAATAACAATAGAAGACAGGATGTTGATCACTGCCATAGACAATGCATATTCCAGCTGGTATTTCTATCATGACAGAGAGATTGAGGATCCCGACAAGATAATAAGATTAGGGATGAATCCTGATCTTACATGGATGTATGAAAAAAGCAAGGACATGCAAGAAAAATTGCAGTATGTCATGGATTATACTGTAAATAAAAGCCATGAATTTGTAGGAAAAGTCTGCGGCAGGGAAAAAGGAATAGATTTGACAAACACTGACGGAACTTTATTGACAGAAGAACAGTTCAATCTAATATGGAGACTTAGCAGCTGGACAAGACATGACTTGTTTCCTTAGAATCAGATGCCTCTTGGAGAAGCAAATGTAATCCTTATCTTTCTGTCTGTATTCAGATAAGTGCTGGCAACCACGCCAAGCAACTCTAACTGATGGATAGTCTTATATGAAAGCCTGATGTCAATATTTTTCATATCCATGAAATTTGCATCTTCTGGTTTGGCGATCACATCAATTCCATCGACATTCTCTGTTTCTTCAACAGCTCCTAGATGCACGACAGGCTTGTCTGCAAAACCTAAAGACTTATCACTGAAATCATGGAGATGTGCTTCAAGACTTTGTTTTTTATCTGGCAGTTTTGTATCTTCTGCAGTTGTTATCGGCCTTCCGTAAACGTCCTTTGGGCGTTTTTCAGGAGGCAATATAGAATAAAGCTCGTACGAATTCGGAATATTGACATGTATCTCTCCGCTTGCAATCTCTACATACATTGGATTTCTGTCATATATTCGTGAATATTTAAACCTTGCCATATGTTTAAATATTAGCCTTTTTCTCTTTATTTTTATGGCAGTGGATGAACGAGCAGTAAAAGTTGCAAAGATTGTAGTCGATTATTCTGTTGATATTCAGAAAGGAGACATTCTTTTGATCCAGACAGAGAAAGAGTTCAAGGAGTTTGCAGAAGTCATTGAAAAATTTGCCAAGGAAAAGGGAGCAGAAGTCATCTATCGTTATAGGGATCTTGCAGAGAGAAAAGCTTTGATAGAAAGAAACGACATGAAAGAACTTAAAAAAGAAGCAAAAGAATATCTCGATATTGCAAATAAGATTACTGCGAAGGTCTCTGTCGACGCTACAACAGACCCTTACTATCTAAAAGGTGTTGAACCAAAGAAGATTGTAGACTATAATACAACTGTCATAAAACCTGTCCAGGACATCATCTGCGGCGACGGGAAAAAGCATAAAGGAAAGAAATGGAACTGTGTCGGCTATCCTTGCGAAGCAGATGCAAAGAATGCGAACATGAGCATAGAGGAATACAGCAATATATTGTATGAGTCTTCATTAGTGGAGTGGGAGAAAGAAAAAGAACAGATGAAGAAAGTAAAAGCGATATTTGACAATGCAGAAGAAATTCATATAATATCTCCAGGACTGACAGACATACGTTTCAGCCTGAAAGGCAGGGGAGGACAATTGTGCTGCGGGGAATACAACATTCCTGACGGAGAACTTATGTACGGGCCTGTAGAAGACAGTGCGAACGGCTACATAACATTTTCATATCCTGCAATAAGGGACGGGCAAAAAGTAGATGGAATCAAACTTATGTTCAAGGAAGGAAATGTCACTAGTTTTTCAGCAGAAGAGAACCAAGAGTTTCTTGCAGCAATGATGGATCTTGACGGTTCTAAAAGAATCGGCGAGTTTGCACTAGGTTTCAATTATAAGATACCAAAAGTCATGAACAATCTGATCTTTGATGAGAAGATAGGCGGAACTTTCCACCTTGCAATGGGAGAATCATATGCAGAACCTCTGGATAATGGAGGCGGACTGAATGAAGCAGAGATTCATTGGGATCTGGTCTGCGACCTGAGGAAGGCCAATGGTCTGCCAGGCGGCGAGATATATGTTGATGGGAAACTCGTGCAGAAGGACGGGAAATGGCTCATAGACTAGATTCCTACCAAAACCTTTATAAATAGGCCCTTTTTCTGGAGGTATACTGACCGACACGCCATATACAAGATGTATGGCTGGGTGCTTTGAGGGGCATCTATACGCAGACGGTGTTTAATAATGGCAGAAGATAATTTTAATCAACTGGTAAGAGTCGTAAATGTTGACCTAGATGGTAATAAACCTATTTTCTTTGCTATGATCAAGATCAAAGGTATTGATTACAGCTTTGCGAACGCTGTTCTGCAGATCGCTAATATTGATAAATTAAAAAGAACAGGTTATCTGACAGATGAAGAAGTTAAGAGGATTTCTGACATTATTGAGAACCCGCAGAAGAACGGGATTCCATTATGGATGCTGAACAGGAGAAAAGACTATTCCACAGGTGAAGACCAGCACATCCTATCAGGAGATATCAAGTTCATACAATCTAATGACATCAGAAGGATGCAGAAGATCAAGTCACGAAGAGGTCTTAGGCATCAAGCTAAACTTCCAGTGAGAGGACAGAGGACCAAGAGCAATTTCAGGAAAGGCACAACTCTTGGCGTAAGAAGAAAAGCACCTGCCCAGAAATCTGGCAAGAAGAAAGGTAAGAAATAATGGGAGATCCGCGAAAACAAAGGAAGAAGTACAACACGCCGATGCATCCTTGGCAAAAGGAGCGTCTGGATGAAGAAAGAGAGATCAGAAAGAAGTACGGAACCAGGAACAAGAAAGAAATCTGGAGGATGGACAGTAAGTTGAAGTCTTTTTTCGTGGGCGCAAAGAAAGCTAACGGTGCAAAAACAGAGCAGGATAAACTAGAAGCAGAACAATTATTGACAAGAATAAGGAGACTGGGACTTATTAAAGAAACAGACGGGCCTGACGCAATTCTTGATCTCAAGTTGCCTAATCTCATGGAGAGGAGATTACAAACAATTGTTTTAAAGAAAGGTCTTGCAAGGACTGCAAAACAGGCTAGGCAGTTCATTACTCATGAACACGTTTTGATAGGAGACAAGAAGATCACATCACCATCCTACTTAGTGACATTAGAAGAAGAAGGTTTGATCTCATTCGATTCAAAATCCGCATTCAATGATCCGATGCATCCTGAGAGAGCAAAGGCAGAGGATGAAGATGCAAAGAAATTGAAAGAGATAAAGAAAGAAGAAAAGGTTGAAGAGAAACAGCCTGATACCAAAGAAGAAAAAGCTGCACCTGAAGCAGCAGCATGATAAAAAATGGCAAAGAAACCAGAATTCGTTGATGAAAAAGTTGTAAGGAAGTCAAGGGGACCTGACAGATGGGGAATTGCCCACATCTATAGTAGTTATAACAATACAATCATTCATGTTACTGATATCACAGGTACAGAAACCATCACAAGAGTAAGCGGCGGGATGGTCGTCAAGTCTGACAGGCTTGAGTCAAGTCCTACTGCAGCAATGATGGCTGCGAAAGCAGTCGCTGAAAATTGTTTTGAAAAAGGTATTACTGCACTTAATATTAAGATAAGAGCTCCTGGAGGACACAACGGTCCGATGGCGCCAGGTCCTGGTGCACAAGCAGCAGTTAGAGGTTTATCAAGACGAGGACTTAGAATTGGCGCAATAGAAGACATCACAGCCTTATCACATGATAAGTGCAGGAAAAAAGGCGGCAAACGAGGTCGAAGGATGTAAAATGGATATAAAAATATTAGATAAAAAAGGAAATAACTTGTCTTTTATTATTAGTAAGACTAATGCAGCTTTTGTAAATACATTAAGAAGATTGATCATTGACGAAGTGCCTACTATGGCAATGGAAGATATTGAGTTCAGGAAAAACGACAGTGTACTTTATGACGAGATGCTGGCGCACAGATTGGGATTGATTCCTTTGACTACAGATCTGAAGGGGTACAATCTTCCTGAAAAATGCACGTGCAAGGGAGAAGGATGCGCAAAATGCCAGGTAGAACTGTCACTCAAGACAAAAGCTACTGGAATCATAGAAGCAAGCAAGATCAAGACAAAGGATCCGAAGATCAAGCCTGTCTATGAAGAGATGCCGATCACCAAACTGCTGAATGAGCAGGAACTTGAGTTCATTGCAATCGCAAGACTGGGAAAAGGAAAAGAACACGCAAAATGGAGTCCGGGTCTCGCATTTTTCAAGCAGACGCCGATTGTCCAGGTCAAGGATCCTGACAAAGCGGTTGATGCAGTGAAGATCTGTCCTGTCGATGTATTTGAATTAAGAAAAGGAAAGGCAGCAGTCAATAAAGACAATGAATTGAGATGCCATCATTGCATGGCGTGTGTTGATGCATGTCCTGGCGCTGTCGAAGTGAAAGGAGACAATACATCATTCGTATTCACTATAGAATCATGGGGCCAGTTAAAGCCTGCAACTATTGTCGACCAGGCAATGGTTCAATTTAACGAGAAGCTCGAGGAATTCAAACAGCTCATTTCGCAGCTCTGATTCCCTCTGATTTATGCGGGGGTGCCAGAGTGGTCAATTGGGCAAGGTTGAGGGCCTTGTGGCTTAGTGCCTGCGCGGGTTCGAACCCCGTCCCCCGCAGTACAAGAACAAAAGAAAAATGAAAAACAAACAACTCGCAGAACTGATAAAACAGATCAAGACACTTGCTATAAAAGAAAAAAGCAAGTTCTGGAAAAGGATAGCGACAGATCTAGAGAAACCTACAAGGATCAGACGGGTTGTTAATGTCGAGACAATAAATAAGACAATAAGAAAGGGAGAGATCGCAGTTGTTCCTGGAAAAGTGATAGGAACTGCAAAGACAGAGAATGAGATTGCTGCCCTTGGCTTCAGTGACAGGGTCGCAAGCAACAATAAAACACTCATGCTCGACGAATTGATGAAAAAATGTCCAAAAGGACAGAAATGCAGGATATTTGGTTAAAATGATAGTAGATGCTACAAACCTGATTGTTGGACGTTTCGCAACCTTTGTTGCAAAACAGGCTTTGCTAGGTGAAACTGTCGATGTAGTGAACTGCGAAAAAGCAGTCATAAGCGGCGAGAGGAAAAAGATACTTGCCAAGTTCAATCAAAGAGTGCAGAGAGGAAGCCCGCACTGGGGACCTTTCTATCCTAAGATGCCTCATCTACTTGTCAAAAGAATGATAAGGGGCATGCTGAAGCACAGAGACGGAAGACAGAGGGAAGCTTTCAAGCGGATAAAATGCCATATAGGTATTCCAGAAGAGTTCGAAGGAAAGAAGTTCGAGACTGTGAAGGAAGCCAATGTTGACAAACTTCCTAACCTGAAATTCATGGTGGTAGGAGAACTTGCACATTTACTAAAGAACAGGGATTATTAAAATGAAAGTCATCTTGACAAGCGGAAAAAGAAAACAGGCGATCGCAAGGGCGGTTGTGAAGAAAGGAACAGGCATGATCAGGGTAAACAGCAAACCATTGGACCTGGTCGAACCTAAGTATTACAGACTTAAGATGCAGGAGCCTCTGATTCTAGGGGACAAGTATGCTAACAAAGTAGACATCAGCATAAAAGTGGCTGGTGGCGGTATGAACAGCCAGGCAGACGCATGCAGGATCGCGATTGCGCAGGGTCTGGTCGAGTTCAGCAAGGACGATAAATTAAAGAAATTATTCCTGGACTATGACAGAAATCTTCTGGTCGCAGACGTAAGAAGAAAAGAAGCTTCAAAGCCAGGAAACAGCAAGGCTCGTCATAAGAGACAAAAGAGCTTCAGGTAAGTAAACGATAGAGGTAAAAAATGATTATACCAATAAGATGTTTCAGCTGCGGAAAACCCATAGGCCATCTGTGGGAGAAGTACAAGGAAAAGGTCAAGAAAGGTATTGACCCGAAAAAAGCAATGGACGAGCTTGGCCTGGAAAGATACTGCTGCAGGGCAGTCTTCATGGGACAGAAGGACCTGATAGATGTAGCAGCAAAGTTCAAGAAATTCTAATTATTTTTCTTATTTTATTCTTCAACCCACAGCATAATGTTTATAAATGTCGCTGGATTTCAGGGTTATATGGCAGATAAGCTAGATTTTGTAAAGATCCAGGACAAATGGAAGAAAAAATATAAAGAGCAGAAGATCGGAGAGGTTGATGCAGAAAAAGGCAAAAAGAAATGGTTCCTTATCTGGGCATATACCACTGTTTCTGGATTTCTTCACACTGGCCATATGAGAGGATACAGTTATGCAGACACTATCTGCAGATTCAAAAGGATGAATGGTTATAATGTGTTATTGCCTGCAGGCGGTCATGCGACAGGAAACGGCGCAATCACAAAGGCATTCAAGATAAAACAAAAAGACCAGAGATGGATAGATGAATTCAAGGAACACGGGCTTGATGATTCTGACATTGAAAAATTAGGAAACCCTGACGAGTTCGTGGAATTCTTTTGCAAGCAATATATAGATGATTTCCGTACTTTCGGTTTCATAGGAGATTGGGAGAGACGTTTTGTGAACACTAACAGCAAAGACTATAATAAATTCATCACATGGCAGTTCAAGAAGCTTAATCAGCATAAATTATTGATACAAAAACCTTATTTTGCGACTGCATGCATCAAGTGCGGTCCTGTTGCAGTGGACCCTAGTGAGATGGATCTGCAGAAAGGCGGCACTGCTGAACAGCAGGAATTCACATTAATCAAACTAAGATTTCAGGAAGACAGCCAGTACATAATGTGCGCGACATTAAGGCCAGAGACTATGTATGGCCAGACAAACATATGGATAGATCCTGATACTTCTTATGCAAAGATCAAGGTGCCTGTTGAAATCAAAGACGAGAAAAAGACAGAGATATGGATCGTGAGCAAGGAATGCGCTGAAAAATTAAAATATCAGATAGATGGAATAACAGATGCAGGAGAAATACATTCAAAAGAGATGCTCGGAAATTTCTGTCATGCACCTGCAGTAGACAGGGATGTAATAATTCTGCCTTCTGATTTCTGCGACCCGAACATAGGAAGCGGAATCGTCACCAGCGTCCCGAGCGATGCACCGCACGATTACATGGGACTGCAGGATCTGAAAACAACAAAGAGCTTATGGGAAAAGTACGGTCTTGACCATGACAAACTGATGGAGATAGAGTTGATACCTATCATCAATACTCCTGGATATGGAGAGTTCCCTGCAAAAGAATTGTGCGAAAAACTAGGCATCAAATCGCAGAACGACGAAGGAAAACTGGAAAAAGCAAAGAAAGAATTATACAAGCTGGGTTTTCATACAGGAACCATGAACGATAATTGCGGACCATATGCAGGACTGAAAGTCACAGAAGCAAAAGACAAGATGAAGCAAGATCTAATAGATAATGGTGACGCGAGCATAATGCACGATCTTTCAGAAGAAGTCATTTGCAGGTGTGGAAGTCCTGTCATAATCAAACGGTATGATGACCAATGGTTCATCAAGTACAGTGACAAAGAATTGACAGAGAAGACAAAAATACATGCAGAAAGCATGTACATAGTTCCGAAAAGTTATAATGACAATATGGCTGCTGCGCTTGACTGGTTTGAAGACAGGGCATGCGCAAGACAAGGAAAATGGATGGGCACTGTCTTTCCGTTCGATGAGAAATACATAATAGAAGCAATCAGTGACAGCACATTATATCCCATCTACTATCTTGTTTCATTATATGTCAATCAAGGAAAATTGAAGATAGAGAATCTGACAGAAGCTTTCTTTGACTATGTGCTTCTGGGAAAAGGTAATGCAGAAGACGTCAGCAAGGAATGCAATATAGGTGCTGAATTGTTAAACAAGATCAAAGAAGATGTTGAATACTGGTATCCTCTGGACATCAATCTTGGAGGTAAAGAACACCAAAGGGTTCACTTCCCGCCGTTCTTGATGAATCATGTCGCGATTCTTCCCCAAAAATACTGGCCAAAAGGAATCTTTGTCAATTATTGGATAATGGGAAAGGCAGGTTCAAAACTCAGCAAATCAAAAGGAGGCACGCTGCCAATACCTGGTGTCGCGCAGAAGTATGGTGTCGACAGCATGAGACTTTACTACACAAACCAGGGAAGTCCGTTCATGGATATTGAGTTTGAAGAATCTGATGTACTTAACTTCAGGACAAGACTGGAAAAAACATGGATATTGTTCAATGAATTGCTCGCCATAACAAAAGAAAAAACAGAAAGTGAAGAAAACAAGACAATGGACAGATGGCTTGAGAGCAAATTCAACAGCAGGTTGAAAATCATGACTGAAAAATTAAAAAGCGATGATTTCAAGCTAAGCAGTGATGAGGTGTATTTCAATATTTACAAGGATCTTTCCATGTATAAGAACAGAGGGGGCAAGAATAAAGACTTGATCCTTTCTATACTGGATAAATGGACCAGAACTATCAGTATTTTCACTCCGTTCATCGCAGAAGAGATGTGGGAGATGCAGGGAAAGAAAAATTTTGTTGCCAATCAGGAATGGCCGATTGTCAATGAAAAGAAGATTGATAAATCAATAGAAGCTGCAGAAGAGATGTTCATGAAGACAAGAGAAGACATTAATCACGTCCTAAAGCTCGCAAAGATCCAGAAACCAAATGAGATCAAGCTTTTCATCGCACCTGAATGGAAGTATCAATTGATCAATAAGCTGGAGAAGATTCTTGAGAAGACAAAGAATCCAGGACAAGTCATGCAGGAGATAATGAAAGATGAGGATCTGAAGAAGCATGGCAAGGATGTCGCAGGTATTGTGCAAAGGATTGTCAAAAGCGGAAAGATTCCTGCAAAAGCGGAACAGAAAACAGAACTTGAATTGTTGAACGATACAAAATCAAATCTTGAAGCAGAATTCAAGTGCAATATCACAATCATAAAAGCAGACGACAGCAAAGAAGCAAAGGCAAGCCAAGCCATGCCAGGCAAACCTGCTATTTTAGCCGCATAATTTTACGAAACACTTTTAAATGATAATCGCTTTGTTCTTATACAATTTATAGCTATAAATTCAAAAAGAGGTGATAACTATGGCTAAGAAAAAAACAGCAGCTGCTGGAATGAAATGTCCTGTTTGCGGATGCTCAGGCGGAATGATGGCTCTATGCGGAATTATCGTTCTGATTATCGGTATAATGTTTCTGCTGGTAGACCTGGGAAAATGGGACTTCTGGGGAGTTCAATGGTGGTCGATAGCATTCATCATACTAGGCCTTGCAAAGATCTGCGGCGGTATGAGAAAATAAATTAAATAATTATTTCTTATTTTTCTATTTTCTTTCTTTTCTAAGAATTAACTTAATTAACCTGCGATTCCTCGTTCTAAGATCACTGCTGCAAGTATGCTGAATATTATCATTGTCAATGCAGCTATCAAACAATATAATGTCGTTGCTTTCAGCATGTTCCTTCCCAATTGATACTGTTCGTTCAATTTATCGTCGCCATTCTCTATTGTGTTGCTCAATGTAGTGAGGATATAGATCAACTGTACAACATAGATTCCTACGATTATCTGGAAGAAATAAGTAGGTATTGTATCTCCAGAGAAGATCTGCGCAATCCCGCCTACTTCACCTATACCTCCTGTTGCCTGCGCAAGATTAAGCCTGCCAAGGATAAAGGTAATCATGCTTGTGATGCCAACCACAACACCGCTGATCGCTGGCGCGAGAAAACCTACCTGTGATTTCATATCGCTGATTATCTCTGCCATCAAATCCTTCAGACGTTCATTGACTTTATGGATCTCTTTTATGTAACGACTGACATTCATCAATGCCTGTGCAGCGATCCTAGGACCTTTCCTGCTCGCCTCGACAAGAACTTTCATGCTGCTCTCAATGACGGCAGAAGGAAAGGATAATAATGCACCTACTTTTTTGTCAAATATCGCTTCGCTCACACTCATTCCCAGTCGCGTGATGTTTTCGTTCGCTATTGCAAAGAATTTTCCAGTCTGGGTACCTTCTAAAGTTGTTGACACTTTCCCAAGAGCGATCTCTGTCGGAAGACCGTCTGCGAGCCTGTTACCCAACAAGAAGAGGCCGTTCGAGAATTCTGACTCTAATTTCTTGGTCTTATTCCTTATAGAAAAGACGCCTTTGCTCCTGAACTTGTAATAAATACCAATAGATATCCCGAGACCTAGAACAAGAAAGATAGATAACAGACCCGCACCTAAGCCAAAAGGCCCTATGAATTCGTCAGGCTTGCTTGAAGAAGGTCTATAATCCAGAAGACATGCAAGAGGTTTTGCTTCAAGATTTACTGCAGGATTGTATGTCTTCCAGTTCTTTGTGATACAAAGGTCAGAAGGAATATCAGAACCTGGAATATCCGGGATGACTGTGCCTATGTAAACTGGCGCGATTCCTATGATGACAAAGAATAATGCGATTATTATACAAAAGTAAATTGGATTTACTCTTTTATTGATTAATGGCAATTTTATCTTTTTTAATTTCTTCAGCTCTGGATTTATGTCGCTGACATCTGTATTGCCGTAACCAGTAGGTCTTGTGGCAAGAATGTTCCTTCCCATCATATAGACTGCGATAGGCAGGACGATATTATACAATGTCGCTATGTAATACCATCTTATGCCTTCCATGATACTGACAATC
>JAHWIA010000107.1 GCA_019322855.1 Candidatus Woesearchaeota archaeon
TTCCTATGATCAGTGCATCTTCTGCAGACTTCATGCTTATTGCATCCTCGTTACAGTCTGAAAATACATTGTCCTGTATTACAATGCCATTGCTGCTCGCACTAACTGCACTGCCGAAATTATCTGTCTTACAATTCCTTATCGTGACGCCAGAACTGCCGAATATAACGATTGCATTTCCTTCGCCGTCTCCTTCTATCTCATGTCCTGCGCAGTCAAGCATTACATCCTCTACACCTGCAAAACCCAAACAGACACTATCCTCAACAACAAGATCTTTAGTAAGGACATAATTTCTTCCACTGTCTCCTGCTTCAAATGCCCTGCATTCACTGAATGAATTAAAGAAATATGTCTTGCCAGTCAACTGCAGTGTCTCTTCTGCGCCATAAGCATCTTTCCCAGTACATGATATCTTATAACCGACGATCGTGCTAGTGTCAAAAGACTTTGTATTGAACTCGAACTTGCCTGTCGCAGGATTGTACACCATACTTTCTGCAGGACCGTAAGCTTCCTGGTTGTGAGGATCAAAAGAAATATCGCATACACCGTCCTCAATAGGTATGTCATTATTTAGATAAACAAAGCTTGCGTCATAATAAGGCATGTCTCCTATATTATAAGCAGTATCATCTTCATATGATAATTTACAGAAGCTTCCTGAAACAGAAGTCTGCTCGCCATATGTTTCATCAATAACAAATTCTGTAACAATAGGTTCTGCCTGCTCAACAACTGTTTCCTCTTCAAAGCCATATACAACAATGTCAAGCACTGTCTCCACAACCTCTTTACCGTCGCTCGCAAAGACACTCAACTGATGGTCGCCTGCAGATTTAGTATTTGTAGTCAATCTCAAAACATCGCCTGACAATGAAACATCAAAAGGAACCTCGATGGTCTTTGTGAAAAATATAAGTTCATCATTCTCGTCAGCGTCTGCATAATAGTTGCTCAACACGATCTCTTCTGTGGCAACACCTTCTATCAGGAAAGTTGTCCTGCCTTCCCACTGAGGCACTGCATTGTACTGGTCCTTTAATGAACTGTACAGCATCTTTTCAAGAAGCAGTTCTCCATTGTCAACTTCTATCGCCAGCCT
This sequence comes from Candidatus Woesearchaeota archaeon, assembly GCA_019322855.1. Taxonomy (GTDB): domain Archaea; phylum Nanobdellota; class Nanobdellia; order Woesearchaeales; family WJKV01; genus WJKV01. The sequence goes on from JAHWIA010000107.1 coordinate 1,106, forward strand.
GACTTCATTCGTCAGCATCTCTATCTCGCACGTGTCAACACAGTAATTCTCAAAATACTTCACTCCATCAAGATCAGGCTCGATCGAAGCAGTGTTAATAATCAGAATCTTTTCATCGCCGTCAACAAGATATACTCTTGCAGAACCAGTACTGCTTCCTGTCAGTTTCAAGGAAACAGGAATCTTCTCAAGTGCAAAATTCATATTGCTGTTTTCTGTAAATCTAAGATTCAATAATTTCTCATGACCTTCTAAACTTCCTACTGTCATGCCTGTGATCGTAGGCCTATAGACTAATGCGATGAATATGAACAAAATCAGCAGAACCAAAGGTGCAAGAAGCTTAAGACTATGGAAATGATTATCAGAACTACTCTGTATTTTAACAGGAGTTTTTTTCTTATTCAACTATTCACACCCTTTTTCCTATTTTCTATGAAAAAAAGCGATTCATACTATATAAATCTTTTTATTTTTCATATATGCATAGTGTCCAGCGTAGCAATTAAAGCTACATACTAGCAATAAAGACTCGTATATACAGTCAGAAATAGAATCTTGCAAAGCACACTATGCATGATTTTCATATTGAAAATCGTATAAAAAACTATTTATATAAGATACGATTACAGAAAAGCAATGGATTTGAAGAAGTATTTCAAAAAAGCAGGTGAACAGGTCAATCCTACACTATATCATGACCTGATGGGTGACAAGTACAGGTACATAATCAAGCACTTTCTTGTCCTTCTTTTGTTATTGACGATAATCTCCAGTGTTCTGTACATTCCAAAGTTCATAATCATACCACAGCAGTTTGAAAAGGAGTTCCAGAAGTTTGAGACATTCAGCATTGACATGGAAGTTTCCACAACAGGGCCTGTGAATTTTGGTCTGGTAACAATAGACACCACTGTCAATGAACCTCCAAGAAAAAGAGGCATCTATATTACTAATAGTACAGTGCAGGTACAATTACTTCCATTCACAAAACCAGGCAGGGCAAATCCAGGCGATTTCCAGGACCTCACAAAAGCGACACCCACGATAAAAGCCAACTTGATCCTTGCATCTATCATGCTGATTCCGTATTTGATATTCCTGATGTTCATCTATCACGCTGTAAAGTATCTATTATTGATACTGCTGACAGCAGGAATAATGATCATCTTGATACGTACTTTCAAGGGAGAGATAAAATCAAGGATGGCAATGAAGACCTGCTTCTATGCAAGCATCTTCCTTATGCTTGAACTGTTCATCCAGCCGTTCAATAGCAGATGGCAGATCAATGCCTTGATCCCTTACATCATCTATGTCGTATTCATCATCACAACACTAGTCTTCCTCAAAGTGACTGAAAAAGACTATCATGAATATCACAGGAGAAAGAAACAAGAAAAAGAAGAAGAGCATGTTGACATATTCTCAGGCTCAAAGATCAGTAAAAAAGGAGAATTGATGCCAGACCACATTGACCCTGAATTGATACGAAAGGACCTTGAAAACCACCGCGTTCGCTGATTCTAGCCTTTTTCAAGCGTTTTTTGCCATCTAACAGTTCTGATTATCGAAACTGCATACAAAAAAAGGCAAGATTTTATAAATAATGATTCATTAGTATGTGTTGTATTTTGTAAGAAAAATGGTACATGAACCCGACAATCCTTATCAGAAAGCCCTAAAAGAGATGGTAAGGGCAGATCACTTGATTTACGTTAGTTTGAAGTATAGTAGAACAGTCGATGTAATCCAGAGCGTCATCAGCCGGCTTGTTGATGCGTTCACATATGCGATGAAAGGAGCTCTTGAAGAAAAGCTGAAAGGGGACGAGCTCAAGTCTGCGCTCCACGGTCCAAAGACAATGACCGAATTCATACTCAAGATCTTTCCTGACACAAAGGAACACATCGAATTCTACAATTTTCTTCGAAAACTCAACAAGGCGCCTGTCCTGGAAAGATTGAACGAATTCAGAAGGCACGTCACAATGGTCACAAAGGTTGATGAAAAAGATTTGAATGTAAAGATAGAGACTGTTGAAGAATATTACAAAAAAGTCAATGATTTCATAAACATGCTTGGAGAGAAGATAGAAAAATGAGCGAATCAAAAGAAGTCCAGAACACAATCAAGATCGAGATCCAGGTATTGGGAAGGGTCAATCAGTCAGACAT
>JAHWIA010000108.1 GCA_019322855.1 Candidatus Woesearchaeota archaeon
CCTAGCTATCACAAGCAGATAGATGCTGCTTTTATGTATATGTATGATGGAGACATTGCAAAAGTAGAGGATTTTGTTGTAGCAAAGAGATATCTCAGAAGGCCTGCGCTTGAAGAGCTTGCAAATGAGGTTGAAGCATTAAGAAAATCTTCTATGGCTCACGGCAAGCCAAGAAAAAAGACCATGAACATTGAAGAAGCATTGAAAGCAAAAGAAGGAGCAAGACCAAGACAAAGATTGCTGAGGTTGCAGAAGCAGCAGGAAAAGGAAATTTCTCAAAAATTCTCAAGGTCTGTCAAATCCACTCACATAGGCCAGGTCAAAAGAACAATCTTTAAACTAGGAACTTACGAGATTTTGCCTGTTCTTCAATCAATGCAACCGATCCGGATTTATGATCAGAAATTCGTCAACAGGATGAATCGCAGGTTGAGAGAAAAAGGGATAGAGATTGATGAAACAGGCCCTCAAGACGTGCCTGATTCCTGCGAGATCTGTTCAGGCGATGTTTCAAGGCATTCTGTGACTCTGCAGGAAGTTCTAGAGGACGGAAGTTTTGGTTCAGGAAACTTGTACGTTGGGCAGGGCTGTGCAATAACCTTGTTCTGGCTATTTAATGTCAGGGAACATGAAAGAAAAATAAGGCAGGTACAAAAACGAGTCAAAGATTTCAAGCAAGGAAAGGATGATGAATGGAATGAATATGTCATGCTTAAGGATGAGAAACAGTTAGAGGCAATAGTATCTGAAGATGTAAGGGCAAAGATAGATGAAGACAAGAAATTACAATTAGAAGAGGATTACAAACTTAAACTGCTTGATTTCTTGAAAGAAGTGCACGATCTGCAAAAAGACGACCCGGACATCACAAGAATTTTATGGTCTATGCAGAGGAGCGGCGGTTATCTTGGTTTCTTCAAGGATGTAATGGATGATTTAGAACCCGAAGAATTGAGAATCTACAAAAAGATGGTGTATGGTCAGACATTGGAAAACTGGGAGATGGCCATCATGTACCATCGTTATGCAAATGAAAAAAGATTCAGCAAGGAAAGATACGCAGGCGGAATAGTAGATGATGTATTATACTTTATAGAGAATGACGTTGTGAGTGCATCTGCATTTGGTCAGGCCAGGAAAGCAGCAGTCTTGGCAGACTTGACCAACAAGAAAAAAGCAGGCATCACCTCTAATGAAATGAAGACAATCTCAAAAAGCATCAAAGGGCTTCTTGGCAAAAGAAAACAAGAGCATCTAAAATCAGACGCAAGATATGCCGGAGAAGCCATAGAAGAGATATTAGATTTATTTATGGAATATGATGCAGATAGATTCAGGGATGAAGACAGTAAGACTTTGCCTGTGAACGAATCCAAATTAATTAAAGAGTATCATGGTAGGTTCGTGACAGCACAAGCTGCAGTGGAAAGAGATCCTAAAAAGAAACGCGAACTAGTACTCTCGAATATCTATTCTGCAGACAGTATTCAGGAGCATCGTTTCATGCTGGAAGAGATGCTGACATTAGTAAGAAAAATTAGAGTGCAAAGAGAATATGCAGAACACGGTCCTTTCAAGGACCAAAGGAAAGAATTCTTATTATGGGAAGATTGCAGAGAAGATTTAGGAGAAAGATTAGGCATTCCTGAACTGGATTTTTACGACAGACCTTTTATTTTGATTAATTATTTGGCAAAAGCAATGTATCCTAAGGATCTTGCATATTTTAGCAAGTATTCCAGACTGCGAAACACGCTCATGATGCCGATAAAAGAACTCGCTCCTGGTTTTGCAGCTTATTTGGAACATGGTTTGGTACCAAAAGAATTATTTAATAAAAATAATATTTCCAGATTGAAATCCATGTATAAGATAATGAAGGAAAAGAAATTCTTTTCAATATTCGAGACAACAGAAGAAGATCAGGAAAGAACTTTGCATAACATTGGGCTAATTGCAAAGTACAAACAATGTGATTGGATCATTTCTCTACCAAGGTTAAGAGAATTCCTGCATGATATTGAAAGATATACTGTGCTAAGGAAAGAAGAGTTTGATAAGATAGATGATGCCGCATCTGCGTTGAATCATCTTAAAATTTCAGATGAACAGGCAGAAAGGGCAAATGAATTAGTAAAGAAATTACTTGAATTTGAAGATGCAAAAGTATTGAGCTTAAGCACAACAGGGCATGTGAGAACTTTCTCTAACTACAGATTTACAGACTTTAATCCATTGGAATCAAGCAAGCGCGAATCGCCAAGAAAGCAAGGCTTGTCTAGAAGCTCTGAACTTCCAGTATTGGAATATTATGATCCTAAAGAGTTAGAAAGAAAAAATCAACAATTGGAAGGTTTTGAAATCTATGAGAACAAGCCGGGACGGACTTGGTTGAACAAGTTGGACAGGCTTTCAGATGACTTCTGGAAAGATGAATTATTGTTGCATAATACTGGATTCCTTGATGCATATGTAGAATGGCGCAAGAACAATCCTGGTGCAAAACTCTTAGTAACTGCTGAAGCAAAAGAAAAGATAGAAGAGCTATATGAAAAGGCTAGCAGGCGGGCAGCTGTCAAGAGATATCATGATAAGAGAAGAAGATATGCTCTGAAAAGGATACCTGATCTTGACGAACTTGCAAGCTCTGGAGATGTGTTTGATTTTTCAGAGCTCTATAGAAAAGCACAGGAAAAAGCACAAACAGAATTGGCGCGCGATAGCGGGAAAAAAATCAATTATACTAGATTCTATCATCTATGGCAGCCTCCTGTAGATGACGGCAGGGTCATCCACGCATTAAGCGAGTGGAGGAATGGCAGAAGTTTTGGAAAGCAGGAAGTGAAATTGGTCAGAGAATTCTTAAAAAAAGGTATTGAAAAAAGTTATACAATGAGGATACTTAATCTTCCAGAATGGGATATTTCTAGGTTTGTAAGAGGCAGGAGATGGTACGGCCTGGAAAAGAGTGCAGAACGGCAGAGATCAAGAAGATACGGTCGTAAGAGGATGCCTGCTGATCAAAGAGCTATTTGGGATTTCATGTATGATGTAAAAAATGAGTTTGAAGAAAGAAAAGATGATTTTTCATCTGAAATTTATGATGCCCTTATGAAAGCCTGTGATTATGATAGTGATGCTGCATGGACTATGATGAGAAAGGTGGTCAGCGGGAAAAGACAGAGGTTCAAGCTTCCAGAAGCTGTTGCAGCAGAAATCTTTTCTGACGGTTTCCGAGATGATAAAGGAAG
>JAHWIA010000109.1 GCA_019322855.1 Candidatus Woesearchaeota archaeon
AAGACGGAGATTTTGAAGTCTTCAATAAGATCATCAAAGAAGGCGGACAGATAAAATGCATCTGCGCAGAAGGTTATGCAGACTTATCACGGAAAAAATTAGAAGGAGAATACAGTGATTTCGCATTGAAGCACGGTGCAAAAGCATTGGCCTGGTTCAAGATGAAAGACGGCAAGCTGGAAAGTCCTATTGCAAAATTCTATTCGAGCGAATTATTGAGCAAGATCGTGATGAAGACCGGATGCAAAGAAAATGATTTACTATTTGTGATAGGAGACAAGCCGAAGAATGTGGCAGAAGCGCTCGGACATTTAAGAGTAAAGATTGCAGATGAAAAAGAATTGTTGAAGAAGGACGAATTCCAGTTTTGTTTCATTACAGACTTTCCTTTGTTTGAATGGGACGAAGAATTGGACAAATGGTCTCCGATGCATCACATGTTCTGCATGCCTAAAGATGAATGGATAGACAAGCTCGAAAAAGAGCCTGGCAAAGTCTTATGCACGCAATATGACGTAGTATTGAACGGGATAGAACTTGCGAGCGGAAGCAAGAGAATCAATGACCCTGAACTGCAAGAAAGGGTTATGAAGATTATTGGAATGACCAAAGAAGAAGCACAGCAAAAGTTCGGTTTCCTTCTCGAAGCTTTCAAATACGGAACACCGCCTCACGGAGGCGTAGGTCTAGGTTTTGACAGGATTGTTGCCCTGATGTTGGGTTTCAATGATATAAGAGAGATAATCGCCTTCCCTAAGAATAAGAGCGCGCAGTGTCCAATGGATGAAAGTCCAAGCCCTGTAGATGAAACTACTTTGAAAGAATGCCATATCAAGCTCGACCTGAAAGGAAAGGCAAAAGAAGCAAGAGATGAACTAGAGCTTGCTGCAGAGGATCCAGAAGGGCCGACAGAAGACATAGTTGATGAAGAGAAAGGATTTACTTCTGATAGCAAATAAAGGATGAACAACGATAAGCTTTAAAAATCATTAATTGATTCTATATTCTATGGGGTTTTTATCTATACAAGAAGCAATGAACAAGGGAGAAGGAAAGATTTCTATTAGAGGCTGGGTCTATAGAGAAAGGGGCAGCAATAAGATAAAGTTCATTGTGCTCAGAGATGAGACCAATATCATCCAGTGTGTCATTGAAAAAGCAAAGGTTGGAGAAGAAAAGTTCAAGGATGCAGACAAGTTGCAGATCGAAGCGAGTATGGAGATACATGGCGAAATAAAGAAGGATGACAGGGCGCCTACTGGTTACGAGATAAGTGTTGAAGATTTCAATGTTGTGGGATGGTGCGATACTTTTCCTATTTCAAAAGATCAAAGTCCTGAATTCTTGCTGGACAACAGGCATTTATGGCTGAGAAGCAGGAAGATGGTCGCCATCATGAAGATACGTTCCACTGTTGTAGGGGCAATACACAAATTCTTCAGGAACAGAGGTTTTTTCGAGTTTGATCCGCCGATATTCCAGCCGACCCAGAGCGAAGGAGGAAGCACTGTTTTCGAAGTAAAGTATTTTGACGATACTACTTATCTTGCGCAGACATGGCAGTTGTACGCAGAAGCTGCGATCTATGCGCTGGGCAAGGTGTACGATGTGAGCCCTACGTTCAGGGCTGAAAAATCAAAGACTTCGAGACATCTTGCAGAATTCTGGATGGCTGAGATGGAAGCTGCATGGATGGACCTTAAAGAAGTCACAGAAGTTGCAAAAGACGAGATCAGATTCATCATTGAGGAAGTTTTAGAGCATAATCAGGAAGAATTGAAACTTTTGAAAAGAGACATCAAACTTTTAGAACACTATGCAACCTCAGAATATCCAACTATCAAGTATAAAGAAGTGTTGAAGATCTTAAAAGAAAAATACAATATGGAAGTTGAATGGGGCAAGGATCTGAGAACATTGGAAGAGGCAAAGATTGCTGACCATTTCAAGGTCCCTGTTGTTGTAACTAATTATCCTGTAGAGACAATGGCATTTTATAAGCCAGAAGATCCTGATGATCCTGGCACTGCCCTGTGTTTCGACATGGTCGCGCCTGAAGGCTACTGCGAGATAGTAGGAGGTTCGCAGAGGAGCATGGATGTAGAAGACATGCAAAAAAGATTGAAAGCCATAGGTGAAGATCCTAAGAATTATGACTGGTATTTTGATTTAAGAAGATATGGAAATACGCCGCATAGCGGTTACGGGATAGGAGTGGAACGTGTGGTTGCGTGGATCTGCGGACTTGACAATATCAAGGATGCAATTGGTTTCCCGCGAACTTTACTGAGAAAATATCCATAAAGAAAATATGAAAAAAAACAAAAAAAAGAGGTTAAATATTGACTATGCTCTAGAATTCAGAAGAGCTGTTGCACACATAGTCCTTGGAGTTTTTCTTGTATTGTTTGTCCTTAACACTGATGTCCTCTTTACAACATATTGCCTGATAATAGCGATAGTATTTGGATTCCTAGCAAGCGTGATTATGCGGAAAAAAAGAATACCTGTTTTCTATTGGTTCCTGCTCAGGTTTGAAAGAAAGAAGAATCTCAGGCTGTTGCCTGGCAGAGGCTTTATTTTTTTCTGCATAGGAAGCCTGATCGCATTGTTTTTGTTTCCGCAGAACATTGCATTGGCTAGTATCCTGATCCTTGCGATAGGTGACGGTTTTGCAAACATCTTTGGACCTGTAGGAAGGATCAAGAATGTATTTCATGAAAAAAGAAAATTAGAAGGAAGCATCATAGGTCTTGTATGCGCGATAATCACTGCTTCATTTTTTGTGCGGCCATGGATCGCGATATTAGGCGCATTGTGTGCAATGATGGCAGAGATGGTGAATCTTGAAGAATTCCATATAGATAATAACATCATAATCCCTATCATAGCAGGTTTGATTATGACATTATTGTCTGGTTTTTAATTAGAAATATATATAAACTAAACTGTGATTTCTCTATATATGGTGGTTGCAAAGATTGGTCTTGAAATTCATGGATATCTAAGGATGGACCATACCAATAAAAAATTATTCTGTGATTGCGACATCTCTAGTGCAGATTCTAAACCAAATACCAATATCTGTCCAATATGCACTGGACAGCCAGGGAACAAGCCACAACTTCCTAACGAAGAGGCTGTCCGGAAAATTGTTGCGTGCGGATTGATGCTGGGCTGTAA
>JAHWIA010000110.1 GCA_019322855.1 Candidatus Woesearchaeota archaeon
AGAAAACAGTCTATTGGTTCTTCAAGACAAAAGATGATTTGGATCGTAATTTCAAATACACTTCTTTTTTCAAGATCAAGGTTCTAGGAGAAGAACAGACAATAGAATTTACTTCTTTGGAAAAAGACAGGATCTATTCCTTAGAAGAGATCAAAGCGCACATCACAGAAGCAGAAAAGACAGAAAGGATGTCCTATTCGCAAAATATTATGCTTGACTGCAAAATAACAGACAATGAATTCTATACATACGAAGAACAGAAAATAGAATGCAGCCTAGAAAACAAAGGAAGCAAGACAATGGACGATTTGGAATTTTGTTTTGATGAATGCATTACATATTCTCTAGAGCCAGGCAATAAGATCACAAAGAAATTCGATTACAAAGCAAAAAAAGAAGGAAAAAAGGATCTTAAATTTATTGTCAGCAACAAGGAAGTATTCAAGACATCAATAATTCCAATAACGATTCTTGCTGTTCCCGGTGTCAAGTTTGAGCTCAGTCATGATGACGAAGTAGAATATGAAGATATTGCTGTTGTCAATTTCACAGTCAGCGAGCTCACAAGCAAAATAAAGAATTTGGACATCAAAGTAATTTTGCACGATAAGATCCTCCAGAATAAGATTATTCCTGATTTTGAAAAGATAGGAAGACAGAGATTCATCCTGCGCATTCCAGGCAATAAATTAAAAGCAGGAGAGAACGAGTTCATTATTTCTTTTGAATATGAAGATCTAGAAGGAAAAGAATATGAGCAAGAAGAAAAATTCAATATAGACTTGATCAATGTGACATTTGCCCAAAAAATCAAATTATTCCTTCTCCATCTTTTTACTTAGCTCAAAAAAGTCTCTTTTTTCAGATCCCTCAGGATATAGTATTCCCTCATCTCATCTATCTGGAACAATAGTTTGATCTTGTCTTTGAAATCTTCTACCTTCCTCATGTCTTCAAAAACTATCTCTGCCATCAGATCAAATCCATTGTTTATCTTGCTCAAGGTATTCACATTCTCATCCTGTATCAGATAATCTCTCAATTTTTCTTTGTCATTTCTTCCTGCTTTCAATGCCAGGACAACTCTTGCAAGATATCCCAATTTCTTAAAATCAACAAGGCACACATGCCTGCTGATTATGCCCTGGCTATTATTGACCTTTTCATACACAGTGCTTGTCGGCATCTGTAGCTCTTTTGCCACCGTGGTCAGTTTGACTTTTGCATCCCTTCTTAGGTATGCAATTATTTGCCTATCCTTGTTTTTCAGCATTTTTATCGCCTCCTTTCACATATTATATTGTAAAAATAACAATATAGACTTTCTCCTTGTTGTATATATGCAAGAATAGACGTATAGATTTTCTCTCGCGTTTTTTGAATATCTTTTATAAATAACCTTTATATTGCCTTGTATATGAAATACAATCTTGAACTGGACAAAGCAATCAAGGAAATCAAGAAAACAAAAGCAAAGAAAGTCTGCATCCAGCTGCCAGACGGTCTCAAGCCAAAGGCAGAAGAGATTGTGAAAGAAATAGAATCAAATACTAATGCCAAGGTCTTTGTCTGGCTCGGTTCATGTTTCGGTGCCTGTGATGTTCCTTTAGAAATTGAAAAACTAGGCATCCAGTTACTGATCCAATGGGGTCATAGTAAATGGGAATACGAATGGCTAAGCTGATTTCTGGAATACTGAAAGAATTTTGTTGAAACTCATTCCCGGTATAATGTAATAAACAGCTCCTGCAAATATCATTGTGATGAAATTTATCAACAGACCGAACTTTAAGTCTTTGTCCTTTCTGTTCAATACGAAAATAAGCACAGTGATTGCAAGAAATCCTGCAAGATGCGCAATGTGTCCTACATTATCACCAGGCACCGGCGCAATCAGACCTGTTATGTCTGCGAACATCGCGATCCAGCCAAGCACCACAATAGGGGTCGGAATTCCAAACACTACATATGTGAGATAGAACGGCGCGATGATTATCGCTGCAGCGATTAGACCTGCGATAGCTCCTGAAGCACCTATCCCTCCCTGTCCAAAGACAAAGCCTGCAATGATGTCTGACGTGAAAGCTGCACAGAAATATATCAAGAGAAATTTGATGAAACCGAACCTTCTCTCCACCACCCTTCCAAAGATGAACAAGAAGATCAAATTTCCTATCAGATGCGTAAGATTTGCATGCATGAACCAGCTCGCGACTTGCGGCATTTGAAATAATTTATCAGGCATGAATATCATAGATTTAAAGAATTCCTCACTCCATCCCAAAGAAATAAAATAAACTACAAGATTTATAATAATCAATAGAGCTGTGCCTTTTGCCTGGAAAATCCAGCCTGCGATCTTTTTCACTAACTGCGTTTCTGTTTCTATCAGGCTTTCCCTATGCTTGGCCCTTCTACGCTTTATCTTATGTTCTCTTGCCTCTTTTGCGCGCTCATGACGCTTATCTCGTTTTGAATGCTTTTTATGCTTGCTTCTTCTAAACATAAAGCATTACATCTGAAATTTTGTATATAAATCTTTTCTTTTAAGAAACACTTAAATAGGGATTTAATCTAGTATTCTGCATGGAATTCATCTATATCTTCATCATAAGTTCAGTCATTGCATTTCTAGGATTAGCAGGAGGCGTGATTGCCAGCCGAAGCAACAAGCAAGAACTGAAGCCTGGCAAGAATTACTTCATTTTGATACAGAAGATCTTGTTCTTAGCGATATTCATTGCCTCTGTTATATATTTTGACCTGAATATAATCTTGTCATTCATCATAATCGCAATAGCATTCCTGTTTTGCTTTCTGCGAAACCTGCAGAAATTTTCTATAATAATTTACATATTGCTAGGAATCATCTTATTCCTAAGTTCGCGGATCAAACAATTATTCTTCCTAAACTGCGCATTAATCTTCTTGTTCGGCATTCCGACAGGCACAATGATCCAGATGAAAAAAAAGAACATAATTGTTGAAATCATGAAACACATAGGTTTCTTCATCTGCATTCTGCTGTTTTTCATTTTTTCATTCTAGCAGAAAGACTTTTATACAAGCTTTTGTTATTTGTATATTGAAAAAAGAGGTTTACAAATGGATTTCAACACATTGATTCATTCTGGTCAGTTCCTG
>JAHWIA010000111.1 GCA_019322855.1 Candidatus Woesearchaeota archaeon
TACTATTTTCATCTCTGGAATTCCATGCAATACAAACTTCCGTTTGAACAGAAAAAGAGAAAAGTTCTCGTAAGGCAGAAAGCAAAAGGTGTGCTTGGCACAGAGCCTGAGAAACGGCCTGTCAAAGACATTCTTAATTATGGTATGATCAATATTGACAAGCCTGCAGGTCCGACTTCGCACAATGTCAGTGCTTATGTTCAGCAGATTCTTAAGATAAAGAAAGCAGGGCATTCTGGCACGCTTGATCCTGGTGTGACTGGCTGTCTTCCTGTTGCGCTCGGAGATGCGACAAAGGTGAATACTGCCTTGATTTCTGCTGGAAAAGAGTATGTTTGCATAATGCATTTGCATAAAGAAATGCCTCTAGCTGATGTAAAAAAGGCATTGAAAAAGTTTGTAGGGATTATCAAGCAACAGGTTCCGCATAGGGCTGCTGTCAAACGTCAAGTGAGGGAACGGGAGATATACTATATCAAATTCCTTGAATATGACAAAAAGAAAAGGGATGTCTTGTTCACTGTCGGTTGTCAGGCAGGCACTTACATAAGGATGTTGTGCCATGATGTTGGACAAGAACTGGGTTGCGGAGCTAATATGAAAGAGTTGAGAAGAACAAAAGCCGGTCCGTTCAATGAAGAAACTTTAGTCACGCTGAATGACTTGCAGGATGCAGTTGCAATGTCTGATGAAAAGAAGTTAAAGAAGTACATACAACCGGTTGAGTCTGCAGTAGAGCATTTGCCCAAGATATGGTGTGTGGATGGCGCGATTAGATTTTTGAAGAATGGCAGAAGCTTGATGTGCGAGCACATTGCAAAGCTGAATGATGGGATTGCGAAGGGCGAATCTGTAGCGATTCTAAGCTTGAAAGGAGAGCTTATAGCTTTGGGAACTAGCAATCATGGCAGCAATCTATTGTTAAAGAAAAAAGGTCCTGGTGCTAAACCTGTAAGGGTGTTTTAACCTGTTGCAAACTGTTCTAATTTAGAAGCTTCAATCTTTAAGAATTTAAGAACAGCACATTCTAGTTTCTCTACTTGTGATTCTTCTTTAATATTGCATCTTCTCAGCAAAAATCTTGTTATTGCTTTGTATGCCTTCCTGTCGACAGGCCCAACATGTTGTGGTAATGCTTGATCGATAGGCTCAACAGTTATTCTTGAAACATCGCTTTCATAACCGTGTCTCATGACATCAAGCAGAACTCTTACCTTATAAAAATCCTTTACAGCACCAAGCTCTTGTCCGTATTTACTCCTGATCCTATTGCCTGCTGCTCCGCATACTTTTGACAAGTATCGCATTACGCAATCCTTTGCTTTTTCCGGAATAACTTCGAAATATTTTGGTGCCATTTTAGTCTTTCTATCCTCGATATATTATGGAGTTAGCAGCTCCTTTAAAAAGGTTTCGAATGTATCGTACTGAACTAAATGTCCCACATTTGTGCTTTCAAATATAGATTACTTTTTAAATGAATTAATAAATTTTAGAGTTATAACTATTAATATGTAATTAATCATATATAAATGTTTTGAGAGGTAATTCAAATGGCAAAAAAAGCGAAGAAGCAAGAACCAGAAGCTCCCCAAGCAGTTCCTCCAGAAGGGATGCCTTATCCAGAGCTTACAGAAGAAGAAAAAAAAGAAATTGAAAAAAAGATGAAAGAGATAAAGAAAAAGGTAGAGAAGTTTTCAAAATCTGCAAGAGAAAAATTCGAAAATTACATTCTTGGAGTTTCTATATTACCGCCTGAAAAGAAAGGACAGAAAGAGATAAACGTTCTTGTGCTGGTCGATGACAGTGACAGCAAGAGGATGACAAAGGCAGAACTGAGAGATAAATTGTCAGCTATATTAACTGAACTAGGAAAGAAAGATGAAATCGTTCCTAATGTATTGTTATCCACGGAATTATGGCAGTCCTGCTTTGATGGAAACTACGAACATCTGCAGACTATTGCTATTTCGCAGCCAGTATTTGACAAAGGCGTTTTGGATGCAGTAAGGGTAAGTGAAGTCCACAAGCAGATGGTTCTTAAGAAATTCGATAAATACATTGTCAGTTATGTTGCCTGCGGAGCATTGTTCAGAGGCGAAGGCAATGAGAAATCTGACATTGATGTATTCATTGTAATTGATGATACAGATGTCAAGAAGATGACCAGGATGGAATTGAGAGACAGATTAATGTCTATCATATACCAGATGGCTTTTGAAGCCGGCGCAATAACCGGTGTCAAGAGACAGCTGCACATCCAGACGTATCTATTGACTGATTTCTGGGAAATATTGAAGGACAGTGCAAGCCCTGTAATCTTCACATTCCTTAGAGATGGAATTCCTTTCTATGACAGAGGAATCTACATGCCTTGGAAACATCTATTGGACATGGGAAGGATCAAGCCGAGCAGGGAAGCTATCAGGAAGTTCAATACGAGCGGAGACCACTTCTTTGACACTGCAAAAAGAAAACTGTTGCAGATAGGTGTTGAAGACGCTTATTATGCAGTATTGAATCCTTCACAGGCAGCTCTGATGATGAAGGGCTTCAACCCTCCGACTCACAGAGAGACGGGCAGATTGATGAGAGAAGTCTTTGTGCAGAAAGAAAAATTGCTTGAACCTAAGTATGCAGACATACTTGAAGAGATGATAGGTCTGTTCAAGAAATGGGAATACGCAGAGGTCAAGGAGCTTTCTGGAAAGGAAGTTGACGAGATCATGAAGAAGTGCGAACTTTTCAGGAAGAGAGTCGAGAAACTGTTCAAGCAGATCGAGACACAGGCAGACAAGGAAACAATGCTGATCATATATGACCAGACAATCGCAGCTGTAAGAGAAGCGCTTGCAATCGAAAGTGACAAGGAAGTCAAGGATGCTACAGTATTGAAGATGTTCCAGGAAAAGCTTGTCGATAGCGGCAAGATTCCAGAAGCAATCTTCAGGAAGCTTGAGATCGTCATGAAAGCAAAGAAAGACTTTGATTCTAACAAGATCACTCAGTCTGAGATTGACACTGCAGAAAGAGAAAGCAGGTTATTGATCAGGATATTGCTTGAGTTCGTGCAGAGGCACAAGATGAAGGATGTCGAACGAAAGACTGTCAGGGTCAAGCACAAGGAAGGTGTTGCAGAGATA
>JAHWIA010000112.1 GCA_019322855.1 Candidatus Woesearchaeota archaeon
AATAGGAGGTAGAATAAAATGGCTAAGAAGAAGAAATTATTCGAAGATGAAGACTACGATACAGACGATGACGACCAGGACGACGAAGACGATTACTCAGACGAAGAATAGATGCTTGAAAAAAACCAAAAGGGGTGGAACTGAAACAATGGCTAAGAAAAAAGCAGCTAAGAAGAAAAAGAAGGAATAAGTAATTTTTAATCAATAACTTAATTTAATTTTTCTTTTTTTCAATTTCTTTGAAATGTTTCTCTTGAGTAAGCTTTATAAAGCGCCCTTTTGGCAAAATACAATATGGACAAAGACGAAACAAAGAGAAAAGTAGACGAATTGTTAAAGAATATTCCTCCTATGGATGAGGAAGTCAAAAAACAGATAGCTGAACTCAGGGAATCAGCTAAACAATATAGAGAAACTGCTCCTTTTCCAATGGAGGATGATCTTGATTACAGGCTGAAACAGCACAGGAGAGGCATGAAGCCTTGTGTTAGTTTAACAGATCAGGCAGCAATATACATTGGAAGCGGACCATTGAGGAATGCGACTCATATAGTAACTTTAGTTGACAGCAACAGATACATCTTGTCTGACATTGAATGTTTCAAAGAAGACAAAAGCATTCTTTTTGCAGACTGTGTTGTTGAAGTAACAGGCAGGAGCGGTTTTGATGTGATAAGAGAAGAAGGAGAAAACATAGGTTTCATAATGCTTGACCAGGCAGTACCGTATGAAGGTTTTTATGAAGTATGTGAACACTTGTCAAGAGGTTCGTACATTTATGTACACACTATATTTAATCATCCATTACTGGAAAATGAACGGCAGAAACAATTAGGACTTGAACAAATATCGGAAGATAGTAGACTGCTGAGAAAGAAGTAGAGTTCTAAAAAAAGAAAAAGAAGAAATAATTATTTCTTCATCAAATAGTATATCATGTAGATTGCTGCGATACCAACAATTATGTATACGATCCTTGTCAGCATTCCTTCACCGAAAATCGTTGTCACCAAGTTGAATTCTAGTGCGCCTACTAGTAGCCAGTTCAAACCACCGATAATCACTAGAATTGCTGCAATCCAGTCAATTACATTGTTAGCCATGATAATCACCTCTGTTTTTAATGTAAAATGTATTTTTCATATATAAATCTATAGGTCTCTTCCCTTGCCAGAATCGGTGATTTCGGCTAATTCAGGCGGAAAAGGCTCTAAAAATACTTGTTCCAGTAAATGCTTCTTATCGAATCTTATCGCGTGAGTCTTCAAAAGATGTATTGCAGTGCTTAAAGGAGTTTTTCCATTCCTGTATTCTTCTACTGTTTTAAGAAAGAACTTTTTTTCTTTTGCAGACAGCCCATGAGATACTTCTCCAAATGCATTATATAACACATTTATGATTGAAGTGAATTTTGGAGTATTTTCTAAAGCTTTCTTCAGTTCGTTCTCATATTCTCTAAGGTCTCCTTTCTCTGCAAGTTTATCTAATATTTTTAATCTTGCCTGGCTATGCGCCATCAGTAAAAGTCTATGGGTATCGTGGAAGGCCTTTAACTTTTTAACAGACTTTTTTGCCTTTCTGAAACGCGCAAGTGTAAATAATTTTGTGAGAAAGTGTTCTCTTATGATGAAATTTCTCAGCCTTCCCTCATCTTCTATAGCAAGGTTGCTGAATTTTTTTAAGACTTCTCCTCCGAAAAATCCATTGCCTTTTGTTATCTTTACATTTTTCCCAAGACCATTATAAACTTTAACTTGTTTAGGTCCGCATGACGGAGACCTATACTTAAGGATGAAGCCGTCTACATCTAAGTTTGAAAGATATTTTCTTGTAAAATCCTGCATCTTTTTTGTAAAGTCTTTTTTTGTATCTGGCTGATACAATCTTTTCTTTCCTTTGCTTTTTACTATTCTCAAGGTGTGCCTTGGAGTCTTTAGTCCTATTTCCTGTTCAGGACAGACTGTGACGAATTTCACGTGTTTTTTCAAGTGCTGAACTGCGTGAGAAATAACCATAGAACCGTTGTATCTGCATTTACTGAACTCAATGCATTTGCTTATCACAACAATAGGTTTTGGATGTTTCATAAGAGGAAACAGGAGTTTTTGCTATTTATATCTTTCTTTTTCAAAAGATTTAAATCCTATAAATGATTGCATTGCGGCATGAAGATAAGAAAGCTGAAAAAAGGGGACTCATTGAAAGAGCTTGTTGATCTGTCACATATAATGATAAAAGACTATGAAGTTCATCACAAGGAATTCTTTACCCTGAAAAAAAGATTCAACAAGAAAAAGCTAGAACCGCATTTCCATAAATCTCTTGAAAGCAAGGACATGCAGACATTTGTCGCAGAAGAAAAAGGAAAGATTATTGGTTTCATCACAGTTGAAGTCAGGGAAAGACTGTCATTATACGAAGTGAGCAGGTCCGGTTTCATATCATCATTGATAGTTTCTCCTGAACACAGAAGAAAAGGCATTGCAGAAAAGTTATTGAAAGAAGCAATCAAGTGGCTGAAGAAAAAGAAGATAAAGTATTTTGACCTGGACACTGCAGTGAAAAATACAGGCGCATTGGAGTTCTACAAAAAGCACAACATTCATCCTATCAAGTACAAGCTGCTTGGAGAGGTAAAATGAAGATACGAACGCTGAAGAAAGGGGATGTGAAGCAAATCGCTATTCTAAGGTATAAATTGTATCTAACATGGGATGCAATGGATCCAATCGACAAGATGGATAAAAAATATTTCAAGTCACAAAGGCATTACAATTTTTTGGCCAAGTGGGCAAGGGACAAAAACTACTTGATATTGGTCGCAGAAGATGATGGAAAGATAGTTGCATTCTTCAAGTCCTACATAATGGAAAGAGCGCCTTATTTGCAGAAAGTAGGTTATATTGCAGAAAGTTATGTCGATCCTAAATATAGAAAAAAAGGGATAGGGGCGAAGATGCTCGATGAAACAAGGAACTGGTTCAAGAAGAATAAATTGAAATGGATAGTTCTATCTACGCACGTTCTTGACAAAAAAGCAAACAAGTTCTGGAAGAACAGGGGCTTTGAAGAATTCAATATCTATTATAAGAAAAGGATGTGACCAAACCTTTATATATAAA
>JAHWIA010000113.1 GCA_019322855.1 Candidatus Woesearchaeota archaeon
CAGGCGATTGCTTTTTGATTGGAGAATATCTGGCAATGGTGCCGGATACTGACGGTTTTCTATATCTGGGAATAAATGACAATAATCCTATAGATAATGCAGGAAAGTTCGAGATAGAGGTTTCTATTGCAAGACCTACCTGCGGTGATGGAACCTGTGACATTGCAGAAGTAGGAAAGTGTGCAGATGATTGCGACTGGTGCGGTGATGGAGAGTGCAATGCAGACGAGACCTGCGGCACTTGCAGCGAAGACTGCGGTTATTGCGAGGCAGATTTAGATAATATAGATGAGGTTATTGAAAAATACTACAAAGCCTTGGAAGAAAATGATTTCAGCACATTGACTGATATCACCACAGGAACATTGTATGATTATCACAACGAGTTCAAGCGTTTTGAAAGAGAATTCCAGAAAGAAATAAAATTGATAGGCATTGATATTGAGAATGAACTACTTCCTGACATAACAATTGGAGAAGTTGAAACAGAATTGTCCAAGATAGAGAATGATACTGCTTTTGCAATTGCGAAACATGGAGAGAAAGAGGCAGAAGTCAAGCTGGTCAAGAAGATAAGCTGGAAAGTGAAAGATACCAAAGAAGAAGATGAAGAAGATTGGTTCACAGATGATCTTGATGTCAATGATTTAAGGGAAAATCACAACAATTATCTGAACAGATTAAGTGAAGGAGAGATTATTGGTGAGGCAGAAGAGATCACAGTAAGGGCAGATACTACAAAATCTCCATTGAAAATGATAATATTTGCCATATTGGCAATAGTAGTGTTCTTCGGTGTGATATTCTTTATCATTATGATGATGAAGAAGAGAGGTTCTTTTCCAAAGCTAGGAATCGCACGAAAGGCCAAGAAGGTCAAGCATCACAGCAAGCCGCAGAAAACAAAGAAATGCAAAAATTGCGGCACGCCATTGTATGAGCACGAGAAATATTGCGTTGAATGCGGCAAGAAAGTAAAATAAGGCTTTGTTTCTTACATAAAAAGGTTTATATATGAATTTGCTCTAATCAATAGCATGAATATAAGAATAAAGTTCGATGGCGGGAAAAAGAAGAAAACCAGCAGTCCAAAGACCTTGAAAGAACAGTTCATGCTTGAATGGTACAAGCAATTGGGCTGGAAATCGAACCCTTTTAAGATAGTCATTCCTAAGCAGATAGATGATTTTATTGCAGGCTATGACAAGGACAGGTTAAAGATCAATCTTTTCGTAATAAAGAAGCTCAATTTCGGCACAATCCTCGGTCCGGCAGGCACAGGAAAAACCACCATCCTGAAATGGATGAAATATGAATTGAAGAAGTATAAACGGGTGGTGCATACCAATCTTGTTAATGGTTCTAATCTTACAGGAGAGAAACAGACAATAAAGAACATACTGTGGCCGTTGCTCAATCCATTTGAGAAATACTTGACAAAGCCATGGCAGATAATGACTGCTGCAACTGTCACGCAACAGGTAAAGAAAAGGCTCAAGCCTGACCACAAGCTGGTTCTGCTCATAGATAATGTAAAAGATATAAGCGATCTTGCAGTCGTAATCTTGAGAGATTTATTTCTCGCCAATGTAAATTTCCAGTTGATAGTCACAGGAACAAAAGATGAACTGGATGACAGTGAGATAAATCAGTTCAAACCGCAGGATCATCTGAGGATAGACTTGAGCAAGGGAATGCCTTACAAGGACTTGCGCAATATGATAAGAAAAAGGATAGAGTCTGTTGGAGGCAAAGACATCGCTCCTTTCACAGAAGGTCTGATGAAAAAGATTTGCGAGGAAGCGAGCCACAACCCTAAATCTGTCCTTGAGCTTGCGTATAATTGTGCAGCAGAGATCGCTCTTGAGAACTGGCAGAAAGAAAGGATTGCAGAAGAAAAAAGATTAAGAGAATTAAGAGAGCTTGAAGAGGAGGTTGAGGAAGAAGAATTGAGAGAGCAGGGCAAGAAGCTGAAAAAACAAAAAGAAAAGGAAGCAGAAAAAGAGGAAGAATATCTCAACTTGGACACTTACAAAGAAGGAAAGGGCAAGGATTCAGGCGCAAGGGCGAGGCGTTTGGAACAGGAAAAGAAGATCCAGGACTTTTTCGACAAGGTAAAGAAGAATCTTGATCAAGAATTATAAAAAAAGAGGTTTTAGATGCATAATAGGAAATTAAACGTACAGGTTAAAAAGGACTTGATTTCTGTCATAAGTGCAGCATTATTAGCTTTAAAGAGAAAACAGCCTGACAGGCTTGATGAGATAAGCAATCGAATAATACACAGCGCAACGATCTATCAGGATGAAAAAGTCATAACGCTTGCGATAGTTGTTTATGCGCTCTCTAAAATCTGCGAACGTAATGAGCTTCATCCATTATCTAATTGGAAGAAGCTTTTTGAAAAGATAGAGTTTAATATGACAGAGGCAAGGCTCAACCTGAACCGGGACAAACTTAGTGCATATGAACGCAACATAAAAAAATTGATAGAAATCATTTCTTCTGCAGATTCTAAGATAAAGATGTATGTGGTAAAAGTTCTGGAAAAAGCAAAGTTGAAGAAAGGAAGCAAGATTTATGAGCATGGAGTAAGTGTCCAAAGAATAAGTGAACTTCTTGACATCAATCTATGGGAGTTGAGCGATTATGTGGGCCATACCCAGATTATTGACAAGGAAGAGATAAAATTCGATGCAAAAGGCAGGCTTAAGCTGGCGAAGAAGATCTTTGGAGTGAGATGAAGAATATGAATAAAAATATTGTATTTGATACAGGACCAATCATCAGTTTCACTTTGAATGAACTATTGTGGCTGCTTGACATATTGAAAGAAAAATTCGATGGTGATTTCATCATTCCAGGAAGTGTCAGATATGAACTGATCACTAGGCCTTTAAAGACAAAAAGATTCATGTTCGAAGCCATACGAGTGAATGACAAGATAAGTGAAGGGATCTTGACTGTTTTGGAAGACCAGAAGATCGCTTCCAGAGGAAAACAGATGGCAGATTGGGTGAATAATAGTTTTGAGGCGAAAGGCAAGTTCTTGGAGATTGTCCATAAGGCAGAGATGGAAAGCGTAGCA
>JAHWIA010000006.1 GCA_019322855.1 Candidatus Woesearchaeota archaeon
ACTGCCTGTTTATAGATGGGATCCTGCACGTCCCCTGCTGCAAACACACCTTCAACATTGGTTTTCGTGCTCCGGTCTGTTGCTATGAATCCGCGCTTATTCATCTTGATCTTTCCCTTAAAGATGTCAGTATTCGGGATGTGGCCAATTGCAAGAAACATTGCTGCACATTTGATTTTCTTTGTTTTACCGGTCTTTACATTCTTTATCTTTACTCCTGTAACAACCTTGCCATCCCCAAGCACTTCCTCCACAACAGTATCCCACATTATCTTTATCTTTTTGTTCTTGAAAACCCTTTCCTGCATGATCTTGCTCGCCCTTAATTCGTCTCTTCTATGGATGATTGTGATGCTTTTGTTGATTTTTGACATGAACAAGGCTTCTGTGCAGGCACTGTCTCCTCCTCCGACAACCACCACGTCCTTTCCTTTAAAGAAATAAGCATCACATGTTGCGCAAGTAGAAACTCCTCTTGCAAAATACTTCTTCTCGCTCTCTAGGCCAAGCATCTTTGCTCTCGCACCTGAAGCGATTATCACTGATTGTGCCAATATCTTCTTTTTTCCCACACCTATCTCAAAAATTCCTTTTTTCACATCAAAAGAAGTCGCATTTTCATCCAAAACCCTGGTGCCGAATTTTTTCGCTTGCTTTATGAAAAGTTCTGTGAGCTTTTTTCCTTCAATTCCTTCTGGAAATCCTGGAAAATTCTCAATATCAGGTGTCCAGATCAATTGACCGCCTTTTTCAGGACCAGATAGCATCAAAGGATCTAGGTCTGCTCTTGCAGCATAGATTGCAGCAGTGGTTCCTGCGCATCCGCTTCCAAGTATCACCAATTTTTCGATTTTTTCCTTTGCCATCTTTTTCACAAACTAAAGAACTGTAGTATTAAAATCTTTTGCTAAAAGAAATAAAAACATTTCCCAGAAAGAATTTTAAGCTTTTTCATTAAAAATCTTAATTTCATAGAAAGCTTTAATACCTTGAAATACAGGCATTTTAGGCCTTATTTGAGTCTAAAAAAACAAAAGATTTATATATAAGCTATGTGTCAAATATATAAATATTGTGTAGTTATACACTAATGTCAAAATCGGGGGTTAAATTTTTAGACAAGAATCAACTATTATAGTAAAAGAGTATATAGTCTTTTACTTATTACGAACAGACAACTAATTTTCAATTAATATTGTCTGTGAGTATAGTTATAATTATAATGGGGGGTTTAATATGGAAACCATGGTTAAAAAATGCCCAGAATGCAGTGGCATAAATCTATTCTGGAACAAAGACAAAGGCGAGATTATCTGTAAAGACTGCGGTCTTGTCATTGAAGAGAAGATGGTGGATTTCGGCCAGGAATGGCGCGATTTTGAAGATGGCGATGATGTT
Source organism: Candidatus Woesearchaeota archaeon (assembly GCA_019322855.1). GTDB lineage: Archaea > Nanobdellota > Nanobdellia > Woesearchaeales > WJKV01 > WJKV01. Next base: position 1,399 of record JAHWIA010000006.1, read on the forward strand.
AGCGGTAGAAGGACCGGCGCCCCTATGACTTACACCAAGCACGACCAAGGTCTTGGTACAGAAGTTGGGAGAACAGGAGATCTTTACGGTTTAAAGAACAAGAAGGATAGGGACAAGTTCTTCAGATTAAGGAAATGGCAGTATAGAATTAGTACTGCTATTGAACGTAATCTTAAACTGGCTCTTGCAGAACTGAAAAGAGTTAGTTCTTATCTTAAGCTGCCTAAATCAGTAGAAGAAGAAGCAGCTAGAGTCTACACACTTGCGGTCCAAAGAGGACTGGTAAGAGGCAGGAGCATGGAATCTGTTGTAGCAGGTGCATTGTATGCTGCTTGCAGAAGGCATGAAGTTCCTCGTACTCTTGACGAACTGAGCGAAGCTAGCGGAATTGAGAGAAAGGAGATCGGACGAACTTATAGATTCGTGACAAGAGAATTGAATGTCAAAATTTTACCATCAAATCCTGCAGATTACATTCCAAGATTTGCAAGCTCTCTTGAATTGAGCGCAAAGACACAGAGCAAAGCTGTTGAGATTCTGGAAAAAGCTCATGGCGCAGGCCTGACAAGTGGAAGAGGGCCGACAGGAATCGCAGCTGCTGCATTATATGTGAGCGCACTATTGCACGGCGAGAAACGAACACAGAGAGAAGTTGCAGACGTGGCGAGAGTCACAGAAGTCACGATCCGGAACCGTTACAAAGAACTTCTGGACGCACTAAAGCTTGAGAAAGAATTAGAGCGCAGCAAGAAAAAGAAGAGATAATAGCCAAGCATAACACCAAGCGAAGCTATTAATCAAACAGTCCATAAATAAAGACTCGGAGATACAGTCTTATATAGAATCTTGCAAAGCGTGTTATGCTTGCATTAAATTTTCATTTTATTTCTTTATAGATCTTCTCTAGATTTCTGTCTATCATGCTGCTTTTGTATAATTTTGCCAGTCTTCTGATCTTGTCTGCATTGGGGGCAAAACCTTTATTCCGTAAAACTACCAAAAAATTCGTGCTCGTCATGAATTGACAGAACTGAGTCACATTCTTCGGGTTCAAAGTTTTCCTGCAACGTTCAAAATCAATCATCTTTATTCCGTCATTTATTATTATGTGCTTTATTGGATGATGCATCTCTTCCTTGTTTATCTTCATCTTATCCATTACATGGCATTGCCTCAGTATCTCTTTCAGAACTTTTTTAATCTGCGTTTTTTCGTGTGTTTTCACATAGTCCCAGATCCTCTGCCCGTGCACGAATTCCATTGCAAAATAATTAGTATCACTGAACAATAATCTAGGTCCTATCTTTTTCTTATTGAGAATTTTCAACATATTCACTTCATGTCTTATCCTATTCTGTCCGCCTGCCTGTTTCTGCACTTTGACTGCAACCTTTTTCTTGCCTAGCTTTGCTTCATACACTATCCCTCGCCATCCTTTTGCCAGCTTCTTTATATTTTTCAGTTTCTTTTTCTCTAACTCTTGAAGCAGTTTTGTTTTTTTCAATAAATAGACATACAATCGTTCGAAATCAAGCTTCTTTGTCCCTATCCGCTTGTATTCGAACAATCTATCGTCAATCAGTTCTTCGACTTTCTTCTTGTCTGTCAGACTGCTGAATAACAAAAGAACTTTTCCATTCTTGTCAAGATGTTCTGGCAATTGATCTAGAAATCTTTCTACTATTTCCCATCCATTCTTTCCACCGCACACTGCTTTCTTGCACCAATCTTCTGGCTCTCTCTTGTCTTCTGGAAGATACGGGGGATTAAAGATGATAGTATCGAACTTGTCTTTTACATTGGAAAACAGATCTGACTTCTGGACAACAATCTTATTCCTGAACGTTAGTTTTTTCTTGTCTTTGTTCTTCACATAGCGTAATGCATGAGGATTGATGTCTACTGCAATTACTTTCTTCACTCTTTTCAGGCTGGCAGCGGCGTCTGTCAAGAAACCAGAACCGCAGCCGATATCCAAAACTTTGCCAGTTGCAAACTTCTTGACTTGATCAGCCATCAAGAAACTGTCTTCTCTTGGTTCGTAAATGAATCTTTCCATCTTAGAATTTAAGTTTCCAGAACCACAAAATATATAAAATGTTGTTACATCAATAAAGTAATAAACACCAAGGTGATGGATAAGAATGCCGAATTTTGTCGTCCACAAACACAATGCGAAACGTCTTCATTATGATCTAAGGTTATCTATGGGAGGAGTTGCAAAGTCATGGGCAGTGCCTAAACAACCGCCATTGAAAGCAGGCCTGAAAAGATTAGCTGTCCAGGTCGAGGATCACGCAGTTTCTTACATGAAGTTTGAAGGAACAATTCCAAAAGGACAGTACGGAGCAGGTACTGTAAAGATATGGGACAATGGCACATACAAGATGCTCGAGAAAAAGCCAGGCAAGATGATTGTAGAATTCAAAGGCAAGAAGATGAAAGGCGAATACTGTCTGGTGAAGTTTGCACGTTCTGGTCCAAAGAATTGGTTATTGTTCAAGGTCAAGAAGAAATAGAGAATTATTTAATCACTTTTTCTGCTTTTTGTATGCAGCCTTTACTTCATCCAACGTTGTGCAGTCATTCGGTCCTCTGTCTTCCCTCAGTCTAGTTATTCGCGGGAAACGCAGTGCATAACCACTACTGTAAGTCGGGCTCTTCTGTATCTCACCGAACGCAACCTCGATCACAATCTGCGGGTCAACCGTGACATGTCTTCCTCTTTCTTTTGTTACCAATGCTTTCAATATCTTAGTCATCTCACCAAAAGAAAGTCCTTCTTCTTTCTTTTCTTTCAATCCTGTACTTACTTTCCCTAATTCCTTGAACTCGCCGTCATCCCTGCATGCAATATTATAGCTTGTCAACCAACCGCTTCGTTTTCCAGTACCCCATTCAGCACCAACGATCACAACCTCAAATGGTTCCATGACAGGTTTGAACTTTACCATATGACCCACCCTCGCTCCTGGTTTGTATGGAGACTTCAAGTTTTTGAACATCACACCTTCATGACCAATGTCTAAAGCATCATGATAATACTTTTCAGCTTTTTTCTCATCACTCGTAGTTATTTGTGGAACGATGACGAATTTCTTTTTCTTGCTGTGCAATATCTTCTTTAATATCTCTCTTCTCTTTTCAAACGGTTCATTCAAAAGATCTTTTCCATTGTAATAGATAATGTCAAAGACATTAACTTCAACTGGCAATTTCTTCACCAATTGATCTATATTGTGCTTTCTCTTGATTCTTTGCGATATTTCCTGGAACGGTCTGTACTTTCCAGTCTTTGCATCAAATCCTACTGCTTCGCTGTCTAATAAACATTCTTTTGCCTTGATACATTCCTTTGCATATTTCACAACTTCTGGAAATGCAGCACTTACATTGTCTAATCTTCGCGTAAAAAGCTTAACATCATTACCAACTTTATGTATCTGCAATCTGAATCCGTCAAATTTAGGCTCTATTGCAGCAGGCTTTCCAACCCTGTCCATTGCTTCTGCAACACTGTCTTCTTTTGGACCGAGCATCACTTTGATAGGAGTCCCAAGTACAAGTTTTGTCTTTTTTAAACCCTTAAGACCTTTTGTCTTTGCCAGTTTCGCGACCTGGCCAAAATCATTTGTAAGATCAAATGCATTCCTCACTGCTTTTATGTAATTTTTATACTCTTCATTATAACTTGCTTTATGGGATTTAGAATCATACTTCAATCCTACTTCTTTTGCAAAGAACGCCCAGACAATCGCATCCCTGATACTGCCCTCTCCCACACCAAGCCTCAGTTCTTCAAGCACAGTCTTGATGATGTACTTTGCTTCCAGTGGTTTTGCAGCACTCAACAACTCTGCTATCAGCTTAAGTTTCCTATCTACACTTCCTGCACCGCCCATCTCGACCAATTTCTGCAAGTTCTCAAACACCTTCTTCACAGTAAGGCTTGTACTGGACAATAGCGTGCGTTGTTTCTTTTTCTTTACCAATTCTTCTGCAACAAGGCCGAGATCTCCTTTCTTTTTCCATTCTTTCACCACTGCATCTTTTGATATGCCTGTTGCTATCGTGAGCGCTTTTATCGCCATCTGGGATGCCACACCAATCTTTCTTTCATCAGACGCAGGAAACAACCTTCCTTGAAGAAGCAATGCGATCATGCCCAGATCATCTGCAGAAGTTTTTTTGAACAGGTCTGCTATGAGTTTGGTTATCTGCAGCCGTTTAGAGGTCTTCTCAATGTCTTCGTATACCTCTACTAATTTTTCATATTTCATGCTCAAAACTAAACGTCAGAGCTATTTAAACCTTTCTTTCAAAAAGTTTATATAGAACACGATAATAGCTCAGGACAGGGGTAAGAAATGGGTTTATTTGACGGCATGCTGAAAGACGACGAATCATTGTTCATGAATGAGATTGCATTAGAATATGATTTCATGCCTAAAATTCTTAAATACAGGGAGAACGAGCAGCAACGTATCGCTACTTGCATCAAGCCCTTGTTCCAGAAACGGAATGGAAGCAATATCATAGTGCACGGAAGTCCTGGAATTGGAAAGACTGTCGCCACCAGAAAAGTTCTTGAAGAACTTGAAGAACAGACAGACGAGATTATACCCATCTTCATCAATTGCTGGCAGAATAACAGTACTTATAAGATAGTTCTTGACATCTGCGATAAATTAAATTACAAACTGACTATGAACAAGAACACTGTCGAGTTGATGAAAATAATCATAGGATTGTTGAACAAGAAGTCCTGCATCCTGGTCTTTGACGAAATAGACAAGACAGACGATCTAGATTTCCTTTACACTTTTTTGGAACAATTGTATCGGAAGACAATCATCTTGATAACGAATTATAAAAAAGACGTGCTGAAGATAGATGACAGGATAAAATCTAGACTTACACCAGAAACACTTGAATTCAGACCATACAATAGTGCAGAAGTAGAAGGCATCATTAGGCAAAGGGCAGACTGGGCGTTTGTGAACGGCGTATGGGACGAAGATGCATTCCAATTAGTTGTCGCAAAAACTTTAGAATTAGAAGACATGAGAAAAGGTCTTTACTTATTGAAGGAAAGCGGTAATGCTGCAGAGATGAAGGCTAGCAAGAAGATAACAACAGAGCATGTAAAGACAGCAATAGAAAAACTTGAATCGTTCAGTGCAAAAGACCTTTCACAACTGTCTGCGAACGAAAAAAAGATTCTTAAATTGATAAAATCTAATCCTAATACAAAGATGGGAGATTTGTTCAAGCAGCTGCAGGAAAAAGAAAATATTGATATGAGTTACAAGACCTTCCAACGAACAATAGAAAAATTGACAAAACTAAAACTGATCACTGCCAAAAAGATAACAGGCGGCGCAGAAGGCAGTACCAAAATCATCAATCCCCAAGAAAAGAAACTGACAGAATTCTAGAAGAATATATAATAAATTTATTTCCTAGGCACATACCTGTGAATGTCCGGCATTGTCTTTCCATAATCTATCGTAAATACAGGATAGACATCCCATTTCTTGCTCTTGACATTGTATTCAACATATAAGTCTAATGGAAATTTCCTCAAGCCCGGTATTATTCCTAACGGAGATACTTGTCCTCCTACTGCAACGCCTTTTGTTCCATGACTGCTGACAAAGAATGCAGGATTTATTCCTCTCACCACACCTTCTAATCCATCGTCACTCTGAAGATTAAAGATATTCGCAGGATATAATACAACACCCATCTCGCCCTGATCCAGAGCTCCTTCTCTTGCACCCATCCTCAATGTGGCATAGATTGTTCTGTTCCTGTTAGGGATTATTCCTGTCATCTCCATGAATCTTAATGCCTTGTTTGTCGCTCTTTTTGCTGCAGGATTATCTGCATTGACAAAAGACAATTCGACCTTTCCGCCCAGATTCCTTCTGAAATCAATACCGTAAGTCAACGCCATGTCATCTCCCACTTGTATCCTTACAATCTTGGCGCCGAATCTTGGATCATCTGCACCATGATATCTATAACTAACTTCTCTTATATCAGAACTGTCAGTGTCTGAAGTAATAGAAGATAAAGCGATCTTTCCTTTTCCATCTTTCTTGTCTTCTTCATCTTCATATTCAAACCAATCTTTTGATATTTGCAATGAAACTTCTCTTGTTGTTTCTTTATCCTTTTCATTGCTGAAGTCAAGATTTAGAGTATAGAAAGGTCTTCCTTTGTAATCCACTCCTCCGTACGCAGCCACGGCAATACTGCCGTTCGGAAGTATGTAACCATAATTCGCTCCGCCAAAACCCCTGTTGCTTCCTGCGCCCAAGAACAGGCCATTGAACCGTCCTCTCTGGTGTATTGCTGCATTACCTTTGTCAGCTTCAGCTCTCATCAATTCTATTTCAATGTTCCTAGCAAGTGCACGAATCCTTTGCGCCCTTCCTGGCCTTAATGGGAACTCTTCTACAACAGTCTCGTACTCTCCTGCAGCACCGAATGGTTCTGCAACATATCGGGTAAGGAAAGAACGACCTTCTTTCTTATAGAACCTTATCCTTGCAAGATCTTGCATCCCTATCACTATTCTTTCCAGTTCTTTATTGTCTGGATTATTGTCCATCAATGCAGGATCTATGCCAAGAATAGAAGCAAACGCAGGATACTGCTCCAGATCCTTCTTCTTCAGCTCCAATATCGCATTTGAAAATATTTGCGGATCATTGAACCTTGCAAGATATTCCCTGAAAACAGGAGGTATCTTCTTCTCTCTAAGCAACTGTATGAACCTATCTTTTGGAATTGAATATCTATGAGTTTTGCCGTCTGCGAATCTTGCATCAAGATGGAAAGTCCTTCTGACTATGACTGCATCTCTTGCATCTGCGATCTCTCCGTTCTCATGATCTCCATCTACATACTCTGTTTTCATGTTGAAACCGCGCTCACCGAGCAATCTCGGGAACTCTCTTACTTCTGCCCCGCTGAACCTGAACACCTCGTTCAATCTGATTCTTTCTTCTAATAATTTCTTTCTTTCTTCTGCACTCTGTTTTCTTTTCGCTCTTGCGTCTGCAAAACTTTCCTGCAACCTTGCAATAGCAATGCTTGCTTCTTCATTTCCGTACAATCTTGCCTGCCTGTAATGCATCAATGCTCTTGTAAAATCTTTTTTCCTTTCAAATTCAGAAGCCAAACTGTAATTTACTTCTGCCCGTCTCTCCCTGCTAAGATTATGATCCTGCAAGGTATGCAGACCTTCGTTTATCTTTTCAGTATTGTCTACTGCATCTCCTGCAACAGCCCCTGGAAACCTGAACCCGACAGACAATAGATAACCAACACCCAGACTCTTCAGACCATCTATGCCTTGCGCAGCAACGTGAGTTGCAAGACAGATCGGTTCTTTCAGGCTTCTCCAATCTGCAGTACCGTCATCAATACCGAAAACATAACCTATTCTTCTCCAGCTAAGATCTGACCTTGCATCTGAGAAAGAACCGTACGGATTGTATTTTCTGTCATCCAATAATCTGCGCGCATGCCTTCCATACATGCTTTCAAGCTCACTGTCAGCAGAAACTATCTGTTCAAGAGAAGAAATAAACTTTTTCTGGTTTCCCATCATGTAATGTGCGTTTGCTATCGCGCTCATCACTGCCAGCCTGTACTGGCTGTCTGGATGTGTTTCCAAAAACTGCCTGCTTGCTTGCAATAATTGATCTCCTTTCCTATCATTGATTTGCAACAACAAGATGTTGTGATAATCAGTCTTTTCTTGTCCGCTGCTGAACTGCGCGATTTCTGTTGATGTTTTCACAATATTCCCGTCATTCACTCCAAACCTGCTTGCTCTTCTATGAACTTCTTCCAATAAATCTTCCCTGTCACTCTCCCAGCTAGTTCCGCGCAATAAATCATGAGCTCTGTTAAGATATCCTAAAGACGCAATATAACCGTCATGGGTATTGTGTTCCATATTCCGTCTTGCATCATCCATCAATTGAAGACCGTCATAGACATTCTGTTTCTTTTTCAGATATTCTATCCTGCTCCTGATAGATTCTGCATCCTTATTCTTTGGATTCTGTGCAATGAATTCCTGCAGTTTCCTTAATTCTTTCATCTCTCGCGGAGTTATCTTATACCATTCCCTGTCAAATATCTTGAAAACAAAATCAGTGACAGCATCAACGCCCGCAGTTATCCAGCTTCCCTCCACAAGATTCCTCAGGCTTGCTTGTCTCAGAAAACTGTTGCATAAGTCTGCAGCACTGTTCAAGGTATGCTCATTACGGAGCAGACTCGCCTGGTTATAACTGTCGTCAGCGAGCATCTGCAAAATCCGTTGCCTCAATGGCGCATCTATCTTGTAATAATAATCTTCTCCTTCACTATCTGTCCAGCTTCCTTTTGACGTGCTCACAGAAGGTATCAGCCAGTCAATGCACCAATCCTCGAGCCATTCTGTCCTGTCAAAAATATTTCTCAATGCTTCTATTCTTTTGCCCCTGTTTTCTTCTGTGACTGCGAGCATGAAACGCGCATAGGCAGTATATCCTGTCTCTTCCAATCCACTGTCAATCAATTCTTTGTCTTTTTTCTTGAACCAGTCATAATCCTGCTCCAGACCCTTCTTGTCTCTTGTGATTATATTGATGTAATTCTGATATATTCTCATGAAAACTTCACAATTAGTCGCGTCATGCTGCACTTGTTTCTTTAATTCAGGATCAAGTCCTGTGTTCTGCAGCAATTGCTCAAGATGCGCTTTCCTAAGATCAAGTTCTGTCACACTGCACGCCCTTGCATACTGTGCATTCTGTCTCAATAATCGTGCAAAACGTTTCTTGCCTGTCTTTTCTGCAGAAGCAATGTCTTGTTCTATTGCATCATGAACCTTTTTTCTTACTTCCTTTCTCTCTCCTTCAAATTCTTCTCCTCTCAAATGCCTTTCATACTGTTGTATCAATTTATCCAAACTGCTGTCTTCTTCAATATCCAAAGTTTCTCTCACATAATCAAGATGCCTTGTTATTGCCTCATAATCTCTTGCAGAAACATAATGTCTTTTTACAGAAGAGAACGGACTGTAACTGTGTTCTGTCTTTTCCTGTTCTTCATTACCCGTGACTCTGAATGAACTTTCTCCTTCTCTTTCTACTCTATCTTTACCTTCTCCTGCAGCAGGCGCAGGATTTTCCCTTCTTACTTCTCTATCCTTTCTTTGAGGGCTCTCTTCTCTTCCTACATCCTTTTCCTTGCTGAAGAAATCAAACAAATCCTTTTCCTTCCCTTTAAGATCATAAAACTTCTGGTCTCCATCTGCAAGATACGCAACGATCTTGTAATCAGTACCATCTTCTGACCTGAAAAATATATAACCTCTTACATTGTTCTGCAGGCTCTGCTCCAGGAATGTAGAATCAGGAGCAATATTATCCATTATCTCTTGAAGAGTCAATATCCCGTCATCCAGAACACCACTGCCTTTTGCTCTGACATAACCTCTTCCGAGCAAACTTTCTTCTAGATCATGTTTGACATGCTCAGGTCTAAACGGTCTAGATGGTGCAGGTGGAGCGTAACGCGTAGGCTGTACTGGTCTGCTCACATCAACCCTTCTTGTTTGTTTCTTTTTTGTTCTCTTTGGAATGATTATCGGTTCTTTTCTTCCTTCAAGATAAATGATGTGATTGTTTTCATCTTCTGTGACTGTGACTTCTTTCTCTTTTCTTTCAGGCGCTGTTGTTGTTCTTTCTCTCGCTCTTGATACTGTTCCTGCATAATGTGCAGTTGTACTTGTTCTTGTTGGTTGTCCAGGAGCATTGACTCTTATCTGCGTTTTCTTTCTTGTCTCTCTTTCTGTTCTTCTTTCCCCTCCTGTTGCAAACAATGCACTGCTTTCACCGCCAAGGCCTGCATATAGTCCGTTGTAATCTATTTGCGGTCTTTCACTTCTCGTCTCTGCAATCCTTTCTTCTAATCTCTGCTCTCTTGCTCTTTGCCTCATCCTTTGCTTATAGTTATGGAAGATTTCCCTCTGCCTGAAATAATCAAAATAAGAATCATAATGGCTCATTGTCCTGTAGCGCGATTGAGAATATGTTTGTCCATAGCCGCCATTGGCATACAAACCGCCTGCTTCTGCTGTTCCGCTGAACAAAGTCAAGGCTGCAACAGTTCCAAGCCCGCCTAGAAACAGTCCCCTGCCTAGTGTTTTCAATCTAGATTCAAGACTTCCAGTAATTAATTGCCGAATCCCCATTTATTCAGCTCTCTCTAGTTTTTCCTGCACTCTCAGATATGATCTGTGCGCAGCATTAAAACCATCTCTTCCCCTGCTTTTCTTTTCTGCAACATGATACCATACAAGAGCCTGCTCTAGCAAACCTCTGTATTGATGCTCTGAATAATTTCCATGGAACCTGAACTTCCTCTTGTATATGTCTGCAAGCCTTTCATACAATTCTCCTTGTTTGCACAAAAGTTCTTCCAAGAACTGCGAATCTTTTGGCTTGCCGTCAACAAAATGACATCCTACATCAGGAATAGAATCAACTTTATCACTGATCGAACTTATTCTGTCCGCACCTTTCAATGCTTCTATGAAACGTTCCCCGCCATGATTCTTTATCATGTAATGCACCAATGCCTGCGCATAAGCAGCCATTGCATCGTAAACATTCACATTATCTGGCAGATTCTCTCCTGTGAACCATTGGAACTGGTTCCTGTTTATCTGGTCAATATTATCATAGATTGCCTGAAGATGATCCATCTGCTTCTGCGCCAATAACTCCAGGGCGCGGCTGTTCCAGTCAGGATTCTGTTTTGCAACCTCTGCTGCAACTTCTTCTGCTGCAATTGCTGCTTTTTTTGTTGTATACAGTTCTGCAAGATTGCCTGTGACATACAAATTATCTTTATTATCAAGCACAAAACCTCCCACATGAAGCAATAATGGCTGTTTCAGTTTATCCTCGATATTGATTCTTGTGTGCTGAGGATTAGAAGAATTTATTTGCATCACTTGCAGGAACATCTCGCAGCTTCTCCTGTAAAGGTCCACTCTTTCCTTGAACTTTTCCACCTGCGGTCTTAGAGAAGCATCAAACTTTGCCTCTGACAAATCTTCGTATAATTTCTTAAGTATGCTTCGTGCTCTTGCATAATCTCTTTTTGTACCTTCAAGATGTGATAATGCATATGCAAATTCTCTTACACCAAAGAATTCACCAGGTTGTATAAGCATACTTCCGCTTATCTGCTCTCTTTCTACTTCATAAGCAGCTTCATTCCTACCAGGTGTTGTTCTTGTTTCTTGTGTAAAATGGTTTCTCCTATCACCAAATACGATTGCATCTGTAGTTTGGGAACCGATGACATGATTAGAAGGCCTGTCAATCAATTCAGGCGAACTGCAGTTTATACCTGTCACTACAATAACTCCAAGTCCTGCGATAAAAACTATTCTTTCTAATCCCATTTGTATGCCCCTGAAACATCTCTAAAGAACCTCTTTTATCACCAAACAGTAAGTATGAGTTATATATAAACCTTTCGCAGGAATCTCGACCATTGGACAACGTCTGAAACCCTTGAATTCGAAGAATATAGGCTATATACCCCCATTTCAAAACCCACTGGTCAGTGGACAGCTGTTCGAACAGAACTTAAATAGCGATCTACATAACCTTAGTATGAAAAAGGAGGTGCTAAAATGTACACATACAGATCCGGAGACCCAGAAAACATCAAACAGCTGTTCTATGAACAGATCAAGAAGCAGACCCTTAGGACTGCAAGAGCAAAATCCAGGACATTCGATATTCAGTTCAGTGATAAATGGTCAAAGAGGTGATTAAAATGCTATATGATGAAGGAACATATTTTGATGATGACATTGTTGAAGTTTTCAACGATGACATATACAGCAGAGATGCGCTTGACCGCATTTCAGACAATGAAAACCTAGATTGTATAGGAGAAGGTTTTATGAGAGGCTATATAGACGCAGGTTATCCAGAATGAAACTCACAAGATTCCTAAAGACGAGACAATTAGACTGGAATGATTTTCAGCCGGATTGTCTAAGTCCTCCTTTGAAATAAAAACCGACAAGGAATGGAGGTGAAATAAAATGAACAGACCAGAAAAACAAATCAGCACTGGAGCTATCCAAGCAAGTATATGGAACAATGTAAAAGGAAATATCAGTTTCAAGACGATTTCCTTGAACAGAAGATATAAAGACCAGAACGGCAAATGGCAGTCGAGCAATAATCTTCGAGTTGCAGACCTTCCAAAAGCTCAGCTGGTTCTTTCAAAAGCATACGAATATCTGATGCTTAAGGAAGGATATGGAGATGCGATAGAAGAAGAGACTGTGCTTTGATTGTTATAGCTGATATGCGTAAGGTTTAAATATTAATCAGGAAAAGTCTTGATTATGAAGATAATCAATAAAGACGAGTTCAGGATAAATAAAGTTGAATTCTTCAATGCTATTGTGGATGGCGCGGTTTTTGTCTATCCAACAGATACGATCTATGGTCTTGGCTGCAATGCAGAGTCAAAGGAAGCAGTTACAAGATTAAGGAAGATCAAGGAAAAGATGGAACAGCCATTCAGTGTCATTGCTCCATCAAAGGAATGGATTTTGGCGAACTGCAAGGCAAAACAAGAAGATCTTAGTGAACTGCCTGGACCTGTAACTTTGGTTCTTGACCTTCAAAATGAGAATTGTGTGGCTCCAAATGTAAATCCTAAAGGAAAGACCTTGGGTGTAAGGCTTCCTTTCCATTGGATAAGCGGAGTTGTCAGCATTTTGGGCATTCCTATAGTGACTACTAGTGTAAATAAGGGAGGAGGAGGCTATATGAAGTCTCTTGACGATATTAACCCTGAATTAAAGAAAGAAGTTGATTTTATAGTATACGACGACGTAATAAACGGAAAACCAAGCAAAATCATTAATCTGAGCAGTAAGAAGTAGAAACCTTTATAAACAAATCCTAGTTTCTGCAGACTATAATCTAATGGGGCTGTGGGGTAGCTTGGTCTATCCTTCGAGGTTTGGGACCTTGGGACCCCGGTTCGAAAACCATTAGGTCGAAAGTCCGGGCAGCCCCATTTACGATGAGAAATTTATCAGGTTACTAAAATGGCAAAAGCAGCAGGAAAGTTTGGTGTTCGATACGGCAGAACCATAAGGAAAAAATACCAGCTTATAGAAAATCTACAAAGAAAGGCGCAGAAATGCCCTTATTGTGAAAAAGTCAAAGTTAAACGAATAGCCAAGGGCATATATGAATGCCAAAAATGTAACTCAAAATTCACAGGAAAAGCATATCATTCAGGAGAATAAAATGACAAAATACAAATGTTTTGAATGCGGAAAAGAAATCAATGAAGACTATCTCAGAAAAAAGATAAGATGCCCGTACTGCGGAGGCAGGATTTTGTTCAAACCACGGGTCGTGACGACTCGTATAAAAGCACGATGAGCTACAAATGCGTTATCGAGCTTGATGACAGTAAAAAAAGAGATGTTTTAAAGTCAGAATTCAAGGATCTGGAAACAAACAGGTTCCAGATCAAGATAAAAGATGAAGTTATTGTCACTGCAGAAGATGCAGTTGCATTGCGCGCAGCATTGAATTCAATCTGCAAGGCGCTGTACATCTTTGACAAAGCAAAGGAGATAAAATAAAATGGCAAGTCCAGACGCAGACACACAAGCAAAAATCCAACAATTGCAAGTTCTAGAACAAAGCGTTCAAAATCTTAATGTTCAAAAACAACAATTCCAGATGCAGCTTACAGAGATAGAGAGTGCATTGGAAGAAATAAAAGGCAAGGATTCTGCCTATAAGATTGTAGGCAATGTTATGGTCAGCAAACCTACAAAAGAGATCGAAGACGATCTGAACAACAAAAGGGAACTGATAAATGTGAGGATAAAAAGCCTTGAGAACCAGGAGAACAAGATCAAGGAAAAAATAAGCGCGACACAGAAAGAAGTCATGTCTGTGCTTAAGAAATAAAAGGGAAAAATTATGATTCAAGGAGCGCTAAAAATGAACGAACAGTTACTGGAAATCATAGAGGTATTGCAGGATGTTCTTTCTGATGATACAGTGCCAAAGAATGTCAAAGCAAGGATTGAGAGCGCAATCGGCGAACTTAAGAACAACGACGATCATA
>JAHWIA010000114.1 GCA_019322855.1 Candidatus Woesearchaeota archaeon
AGAAGGCGCAAGAAAGAATCACAGAAAGATAGGCATCTGCGGCGACGCACCTTCAACTTATCCTGAATTCGCACAATTCTTGGTGGAATGCGGAATAGACAGCATCTCATTATCTCCAGATGCGGTAATCAAGACCAAGCTCATAATAGCGAAGACAGAGAAGAGATTAGGCATCAGATGAATTCTATAGTAAGGTTTATAAATAACTCATAGATTTTGCCATATAAGGAGATGTGCCCAAGCGGTGAATCCGGAGTGTGATTTTAATGGGAATGTATAAGTATATTAGAGAAGCTTGGTCAAAACCAAGAAAAGATCCATTGTACAAAGAAAAACTACTGCAATGGAAAAAACAGCCTTCTACTGTTCGAATCGAGCATCCTACAAGGCTAGACAGGGCTCGTGCTCTTGGCTATAAAGCAAAGCAAGGCTTTATCATTGTAAGACAGAAAGTCAACAGAGGCGGAAGAATGAGACCTCAGTTCAAGAAAGGTAGACGTTCTAAGCACATGAGAAGAAAAAAAATAGTCAATATCAATTACAAGCAGGTCGCAGAGCAAAGAGCTCAGAAAAGCTACACAAACATGGAAGTTCTGAACAGCTATTTTGTAGGCAAGGACAAGAGCTATTATTGGTATGAGATCATCCTGATTGATAGAAGCCATAAGCAAGTCCTGAAGAAACATCCTTTTGTAAAGAAAGAGAAAGGAAGAGTCTATAGGGGCAAGACAGCTGCTGGCAGAAAATCAAGAGGCATCCTGACCCATAAAGGCAAGGGTGCTGAAAAGCTGAGATAAGGGAAACATTTATATATTGGTTTTCTTACTATTCAGTAATTACGGGGATGGGAGATAGTAAATGAACTACAGAATATTACTCATATCAGCCTTTGTTATTATTGTTCTAGGATTACTAGCTAGCGCAACTTCAAATAGTGTTGGAAATGTTGACATCCAGAACATACAGGCACAGAATTTCACAGGAACATTAGGAACCGATTTTCCGAGCAGTTTCCAGGTTTATAACAGCCATTCTCAAGATCTTACAGTAACCTTTAGCGAGACAGGCCTGACAGGTTTGGATGTTGTCTTCAGTCCAAGCACCAGGGTTGTTGGAGCAGGCAACACAGATACAATAAATTTCGAGATAAGAACAGATCCTGGCGATGGCGCAGGCAATTACACAGGTACAATCCGGGCTACTGTAAACAATACTAATTATGATTTCTATGATGTGAATGTCGAGCTGATCAGAAGCAGTACGACAGACATGCTGATCATTGAAAATGTAAATATCGAAAAAATAAGGGTAGATCCTAACCAGATCGCAGAAAGCTTCAAGCCAGATACGCCGATGGACATTGAATTTGACGTGCGTTCCCTTTTTACAGAGAACGACGATCCAAGAATAAAAGATATAGAAGTGAAAGTAAAGATAGAAGATATAGAAGACCGGGGGACAGATGACATTGACATGGATGCTGTAGAGTTCAATCTGGATTCAAGAGAGAGCAAGAATCTTGACGAATTTGAGTTCAGGATTCCTTTTGATGTTGAAGATAACAGAGTATATGACATAATAATAACTGCAAAAGGAAGAGACGAGGAAGGTACAAGACACGAAGCAGAGTTCAGGACTGGTCTAAGGGCGGTCAAGAACCAGAATGACGTCAGATTCACTAGACTCAACTTATATCCTTTGACATTCAAATGCGGAGGCGTATTGACTGCAGACATAGAAGTCACGAATCTCGGTACCAGCGACGAGGATGAAGCAGCCTATACATTGAAGAACGAAGCATTAGACATCTTTGCCAGAGAAACATTCGAGTTGAAGAGCGACAGCAACAGCGATCTCTTTGAATACAACAAGCTTCATACCTTTGAAATACCTGCAGATGCAGCGCCTGGAAAATACAGCATACTTGCAAAAGCATTCTATGAAAGCACCACAGAGACAGACCAGGAAAAGATACAGTTCAAAATAGAGCAATGCGACCAGTCAGTCTCTGTAGAAGAACCTAAAGAGGAGGAGCCTGAAGAAATAGAAGAAGAGGAGCTGCCTCTCCCTGCAGAAACAGAACAGGAATCTGAAGAAGAAACAGAAGCGTCTGGACAAGAACAAATAAATCAGGCAGGACAAGTAGAAAGTGTCGATACTGGCAATCTTTTCGAGAACAAGGCGTTCTTGATATTGACAATATTCATCATACTTGGCATTGCTTTGCTTATCATCTACATACTATACTTATTGATGTTCTGAATAGAAAAGAATATTAAAGAGAGACACAAACTAGTTCTTATGGCATTCACAAAAAAAGAAAAAGAAGCATTGAAATATCTTGTGAAAAAGGAATTGAAAGATTTTAAGAAAGAAAAAAAGACAATCACAGATCCTCAAGCAGGTTTCCTGGCAACAGAGGAGAGGTATGATGTCTTTCTGAAGAATCTTCTGAAGAAATTTTCATAATTATTTTATTTTTGTCAAATTTGTTTTCAATCTATTTATTTTCTTATGTGTTTCTTTCATCTTCTCATTCGCTTTCTTTATCAAGATATCAAGAGTATTTGGATCTATTATCTCAACAGGCACATCTATTCTCTCACTGCTCCTGATCTCGATAGTCGCTTTCTTTATCCCAATAATCCCGCTCAGCTTGAAACCGCAACCACGAGCAAGTTTCAATAATTTCTCAGCATTCTCAATATCACTGCAATTCACGTGCATAATAGCGGGCTCGAAACGAAACCAGCAGTTCTTGTTCTCTTTCTGGTTCACATCTTGTATAGAATCAAACAACTTCTTTTTTTCTTTCGCACCAACTACATCGTGCGATACAAACAGCCATTCCCCTTCGTTCTTCTTCTTGCTCTTTCCTTGATCAAAGAGAACAATGCGTCCGCTGCAGCTGCTGGTTGTATAATATTTCTTTTTCTTGTTCAATTTGTCGACGAGAATCTTGATTTTCTTGTCAATACTGCCTTTTTTGCTCTTGTCTAATTTCTTTAAGAAATTCTGTTTATGCAAAGAAAAAGAAGAAATCATAATAAAAA
>JAHWIA010000115.1 GCA_019322855.1 Candidatus Woesearchaeota archaeon
TTTTTATTGAAGGCGGCAGTACATCTTTGAGCTTGAAAAGACTCTCTATCTTGAAAGCTTCTTCCCTTGGTAATTCCTTGATTATTACAGGACGGGCTTCTTCCACAAGCTTGTTCATCTCTGGCAAAAAACCCATGATCAAGTCACGGTCGAACTCGTGCAGGTTAAAATCAATCCTTGTCTTTTCCAACGACAATTGATTTCCTGTGATCTTTGCGCCTGTATGTTTGTTGATGACTCCGCTCACAACATGAGCTGCAGTATGATATCTCATAAATTTATGTCTTTTCTCCCAGTCAATGACCATCTCCACTTCATCGCCGACTTTCAGACCTTCCTTGTCAACCTGATGACTGATGCTTCCGCTTATCTTCTTTGCAAAAACCACTTTGTATTCTTTTCCATCAGTTATGAATTTTCCAGTATCAGTAGGCTGTCCTCCGCTCTCAGGATAGAATATTGTCTGATCAGTAACAATGAACAAGCCGTTGACTTCTGTCACCTTAGCCTTGCATCTTTGCAAGTAACAATCTTCCATGTATAATGCTTTTGTCATTTTTACTTAGTAGAAAGCTTGGTATTTTTATTTGTTTGCCTTTTTAACTAAGCGCACTATGCTTATTTTATGATTTTCCTGGGCTCTTTCAGATCCTTTATGTAATAGTGTTTGGCTTTTTCTCCAACCAATGGTTTCTTTTTAAAGTATTTTCCTATAACACCAATCAGATAAAGTATGAACGGCAGCAATGCTAACAATACTAGAAAGAAAATGACCCACACCAAGATAAACAATGATATTTTCATGATTCTTTCCTCATCTTCCGAAAAGCAAGTTCCATATGAAATTGCCTTTACCTCTTCTTCCCACTAACCTGGCAGCGAGCTTTCGCACAGGCATGCTCTGCAGCCATACTTTTCCAGGCCCTTTCAATGTCGCAAAAAACAAACCTTCTGACCCAAAAATAATATTCTTGATACCGCGGATCACTGCAACATCATAGTCAACACTAGGTTCGTACATTGCAACATGACCAGTATCTATCTTTATCTCTTGACCTTTCTTTAAGTTGAGTTCAACAACTTCCCCGCCAAAATTAACAAACGCTGTTCCTTTCCCGCTCAGCTTCTGCAGGACAAAACCTTCGCCTCCGAACAAACCTCGTGCAACCCTTGCCCTGAAATGCACGTCCAAATTCACGCCATTCTCTGCGCACAAAAAAGCATCTTTCTGGCAAATGTATTCTTTACCTTTGTTAATCTGGACCGGAATTATCTTTCCCGGATATTCACTCGAAAAAGTTATGATTCCTGTGCCTGCAATACAAGAAAAATTAGTCAAGAAAAAACTTTCTCCGCTGAACAACCTCTTTATTCCGCGCCAGAAACCGCCCCTTATTCCAGTGTCCATGTCAAGATTATTGCTCATCCAGGACATGCCGCCGGTCTGGCTGAAGACTTTTTCCCCTTTTTTTAGTTCGATATTCACAGTTGGCATCACAGTGCCAAGCAGTTTGTATTTCATCCAATTATTTGTGGGTATAAACCTATATAAATATTGCTATAAATTTAAATATGACTTGTTCTTAATGAAAACAATATGACACACAGTCATTTTTTGCGGACATTGGTGATTATAGTTGCGATCCTGGCTTTCATAGCATTAGCAATGAACATATACAACCCGCACATACCTGTTGAGGATGGAACGCAAGCGCAGATAGAAGCGCCAGCAGAAACCGCAGTAGAATTCGTGCCTGTCACTTTGAGCGCCACACAATTAATATTGAACAAGGGCGAAGCAAAGGATGTCCTGCTTTCCATTGAAAATAAGTATGAAGAACAAAAAGAATACAGCATCGTGCTCGACTGTACAGACTATCAGGGGACAGGCTGTACTAAACTCGTTGCCAGCACCCAGGTAAAGTTCATAGTTCCTGCAAAACAAAAAGCAAGCACGCCTATCACGCTTCGTGCGCTTTCAGACATACAAGAAGGAACCTACGAACTATACGTCAGCGTAAGGCAGGATGATAAGACATACGGCAAAGAACAATTATTCATCCAGGTTAAATAATTCTTATTCACTTAAACAATTCCAGAACTTTCTCTTCAATAAAATGCAGTTCTCCCGGCACGATCAAACAATGCAATGGCTCTCCGAAATCTAATCTTTCTAATTCCTGCGCTTCTGCATACTTTATGGTTTGCTTATTCGTGCCTAGCCTTGCGCAGCCGATGCACATTGTTCCTGCCTCGAACACATTCTCCCCTCTTCTTGCTTCGATCTCCAGCAATAATTTGACAGCGTCATCAATCTTCATGAACCTGAAGCTTTCGTCTTCTGTGAATTTCTTTGTCGGTTCATAAGTCCTGTCAAAATCAATCTTTATATCTAATAATATCAAAGTATGCAATCCTTTCTCCTTGTTCTGCTTGATGACTTCGTAAGCAGTCTCAGGACACCAGTTCTCTTCTGGAATCACCAAGCTTGTTGTCTTGCCAAACTTATACAATTGCAACCCGGTGCTTCCGATCGCAGTGAATATGCTAGAATTATGCACTGTATGGCATTCAATATTTCTTTCCACTGCCCGCAAAAGAAGATCAGTATGGGTAGTTGCAGCAAAAGGATCTCCAACAACAAGAAAAACTACATTCTTATCCACTGCCTTATCCAATATCTCATCTGCTTCCTGCTCAACCATCGTCCTATTTGCTAGAATGATATTTTTTTCAAACACTCGCCTCAATTTGCTCACAGGAACAGAAAGTACGCCAGTATAGCATTCAAGAAAAACATAGTCTGCTTGTTTAACTGCTTCTAAACCTCTCACAGTAATGTCTTTCTCGTCCCACAAACCAAGCCCGACAAACGTTAACATGCCCTCCTGAAATCAGGATACCTTTATAAATTTTCACCAATTCTCCCTCCACAATGGTAACTATAAGATTTTTTCCTCTGGACATAGACTATAGAATAGTCGACAACAAGCCAGTCATAAGGCTCTTTGGAAAAACAAAAGAAGGAGAAC
>JAHWIA010000116.1 GCA_019322855.1 Candidatus Woesearchaeota archaeon
AGAACCAGAAGCAGGAGTTCCGACAACTCCGCCAGCAGCAGAGCCTGAAAAACCTGAGCCGACAACACCAACATTTCCGCCGACAGGAAAGCGTTTTGCAGCGCCTACTCCTCCAAAAGCAGAGCCAGAAAAGCCTATGCCAACACCTACTCTGCCAGGAGCAGAAGATGAACAGCCAATACCAGATGGAAGCGGGGTGGGATCACCAACAACAAAAACACCAGGCGTACCAGATAGTGGAACTGTTCCAGGAGAACCAGGAAAATGGGAATTGCTAAAGCCTTTCAAATTAAGAATGCCATTCTCGATCTTCTTTACAGTTGACGGTTATACAACAAGTTATCCGCTTAGTTTTAGTTACACTGCAGGTGACGGATGTGAAGTCTTAGATACTACTATTTCCACAAATTATGACGAGAATGGAAATTTGATAGTCAGCACTGAAACTGAAGTTCTTGATTCAGCTACTGGCGAGACATTCACAGTATCCGACCCTATCACAATAGGTGTAAAGCCTGCGATTGATGTGAAGCCTTACAAAGTGGGAGAATACGGCGGAGAAACATCATTGGTAAAGAGCGCAGTGGCTCAGCAAGGAAGATCTTCGTTCATGCAGTCAATATTAAGATAAAGAAAGAAATTTATTCTTTAATTTTTGAATCCATCTCTGCGATTTTCTGATCCAATTTCTTGGCTAGCAGATTATCCTTGAAACCACTGGCTTCTAATGTTTTCTTTGCAGCTTCATAAGTTTTTTTGGCTTCTGTGTAATGCGCTCTTGCAGCAGGAAGATTGTTCTTTTTCTTATCCAAGTCTCCAAGACCTTCGTATGCAAATGCAAGTTCTGCAGGAACCTCTGCAGTATCTGGATCCAGCTTGAATGCAATGTCTAGGCATTTCTGTGCGTTCTTGAAGTCTTCAGTGATATTATGGAACCTGCCCATCTCGTAATTAAGTGCAAATTCTGATTTTGCTTTTGCAAGTGCGAATCTAGTTAATCTATACTTTGTATCTCTTTTCAATAATTTTTCAGAGTATGAATACAGTTTCTTGATTTCTCTTTCTAATCCTCTTGTTTGTCTTGAATTATTCTCTGTCTTGTATTTGATATATTGGTCAGTATAAACTCTGATCAAGGCACTGTTTGCTTCTACATTATCGCAAGCCTGTTTGAAGAATTCTATTGCCTTTTGTATTCTTTCTGCTTTCTTTTCTTGGTTGTCTTCTATATTTGCATGTTTTAATTGGATGTCACCAAGATGAAAATTTGCATAACCTTGAACAAATTCTAATTCGCATTCTCTTTCAGAAAGACTTCTTTTCCTTCTTTTTACATACCTAATATCTTGCCCTATGTGTTTAATTGCATCGTTTAGATTATCAAATACTGCTTTATTTTTTCCTTCAATAAAATTTCCTTTGAGAATTTCTATTCTTCCGCAAACAGCGAACGCGTATGGATAATCCGGAATCTTCTTGATAGATTCATTGGCATAATCGAAGGCACTCGCCCTGTATTCCCTCCTCTTAGTTTCATCTGCTTCCCATCTGTGTCTCTCACAATAAAGGTCTGCCAGGTATGTCCATTCGAAAGGTGTCTTGCTTCTCTGTGCTTCCAGCCTTGTTATGTCTTCTTCGACCATCTGTTTCAAGGTCTTTTGTGTGGTTTCTTTGGCTTCAGCAGTCTTCATAAGTGGTGCGATCTGGCTTCCTGCCCATAATATGGCTCCTGCTTTAGCGCCGTCTCTAAGAAGTCTAAGAAAATCCCTCCTTGACATGTCTCTTTTAGCCATATACTATAATAGGCAAGTTCTCATATATAAACCTTTCGGTTAGTTACCACTATCAAGTGGTGTTTAAAAGGCAAAAGGTATATATAGCAGAATAAGCCCCCAATAGTGCTGGATGGCAGAAAACACAGCAAATCCAGTGATAGAGAAACCAGCACCGAAACCAGACGAAATAAAGACCATAGGCGTTCTTTTTCCTGGGCAGGGGAATCAATACAAGGGCATGGGCAGGCAGCTGTGCATGGAAAATCCTGCTGCTAAAAGGGTTTATGACATAGTCCATTATACGCTTGGAATCCCTTATGGGGACCTGTTTATGGAAGGAGAATGGACCAGCACAAACATCCTTATGGCAACTGTCACTTATTCTATTGCAATACTTAGAGCCAGAGAAGAATTAGAAGAAAAAGAAAACCTGAAGCCGAGAATTTCAGACGCAACATTCTATGCAGGCATGTCTGCTGGCGAGATACCAGCGTTATTGGCAGGAGGTGCTTTCAGCAAGCTAGAAGATTCTTTTGAATTGGTTTACGAAAGGGCTTTGAAACTAGCAAAGAGATCTTTCAATGGCTCGTGCATGATGAGGCTGAGCAATGTTGAAGATAAACAAGAACTGGATGACATCTGTCTGAAAATAGGAGCAGAAATCGGTCTATGGAATGCGCCTGATACACTGGTGGTCTCAGGAGAGCCTGACGAGATACAAAAAACAAACAAGACAATAGTTGACATGGGAAAGAACAAGATATGGAGACCTTTGGAGCTGAAGGTCAATGCACCGTACCATACAAGAAAATTCAGGGTAATTGCAAAGAGTGTATGGAGGAAAGTGCTAAGAACATTCCATCTTAGGAGAAAACTGATGAATCCTCATAGGCCTGTTGTGGCGAATGCAACAGGAGAGTTATACGGTGAGAAAGACGACGCTCCTGAATTATTGGAAAAACAATTCTATAATACTGTGCTTTGGTATCAGACAATGATGAAGTGGGTGTTCGGAAAGGATGTGAAAGGAGGTTCTTTGGCAGGGCCTGGAAATTATGCAGTCGACGCTGTTGTAGAGATAGGCCCGAAATCTAAACCTCAGAGGCCTGGCGGAGGTTCCCTGTCTGGTTTGTTAAAGAGGTTCCCTGACGCAGTCCCTATATTGCATCTTACAAATGAAAGACAGTTGAGAAATACAGAATTGGTCTATAGCAAGCCTGTTTATGCAGGCGGAACTACTTAAGGATTATAATATT
>JAHWIA010000117.1 GCA_019322855.1 Candidatus Woesearchaeota archaeon
AAAGCGTAGCAACAGCACTGGAATTAAACTCTTCTGCATTAGTCATAGATGAAAGAACAACAAGGATGGCTATCGAGGAACCGTATGAATTGAAGAAACTTCTTGAGAAAAGACTGCATACTGATGTGTCGATCAATGAAAAAACTCTTCAGAAATTTAAAGAAGCCACCAAAGGCTTGAAAATAATACGAAGCGTTGAGTTAGTGACTGTCGCATATGACATGGGTCTGTTGGATAAATATGTGACTGCCAATGGAAAGATCGACAAGAAGATGAAACACAAACTTTTGGAGAGTGTTTTATGGGCATTGAAACTCAATGGATGCGCAATTTCTAAGAGAAATATCGACGAGATCGTAAGGATAGAAAGAAAGTTCTAAAAAAATATTATTTGATTGAAATTTTTCGCAAAAAGTTGCAACAAAGAATTAAAATTGTTTTATCCTGCAAATTATTCGAAACATTTAAATATGAGTTTTTCATTTAAATACTTAACAATGGTGAGGAAACTATTCTGTTTCTTCAAAATATAAAAAAGGAGGTGACTCGTAATGGCTGTTCGAAGACGAAAGAAAGCAACTAAGAAAAGGACGACAAGAAGGAAAGCTACTAAGAGAAAGACAACCAAGAGAAAAACAACAAAAAGAAAGACTACTAGAAGAAAAGCAACCAAGAAAAAGACGACTAAAAGAAAGACTACAAAAAGAAAGAAAGCAACCAAGAGAAAGACAACTAAGAGAAAGACTGCAAAAAGAAAAACTACCAAGAGAAAGACGACTAAAAGAAAGACTAAGAGAAAGACTACAAAAAGAAAAGCTACCAAGAGAAAGACGACTAAAAGAAAGACTAAGAGAAGGACCACTAAGAGAAGAAAGAAGAGGTAAATTACCTTCTTCTTTATTTTCTATTTTCTATAACAAAATTTATATATTGATTCCTTGTTTTCTGGCCTATGGTATTGGGTCAGGTCATTTCTGGGAAATTCGGCGAGATTTGTATTAGACAGAAGAGCAAGCAGGACATAGAATTAGGGGAACTGCTTGTTGCAGAGAATGATGCTTCAAAGATAATATTTCAAGTATATGATCTGATATATGGAAGTCAGATCTCGCAGCAGAATCTTGAATTGATATCTGGTTTGAACCTTGAAGAGAACAGCGATTACAATTTCATGAATGCAAATTTGAGGAATTACAAACTTGCCATGCTGAAGAATGTATTGACAATAAAGAATGATGAAAAAACTGATGAGGATGCATCTGCATGCAAGATACTTCCAGATTTCTTTTCAACAGTAAGAAGAGTCAAGGCAAACGATTTGAACTTTTTGACAGTGCCGAAAAATCCACTGTTTGTAGGCTATCTTAGGAGCGGAAGCAAACAGCTTGATGTTCAAATAAATCTGCAGGGAAGTTCAGTCCTATCGCATCACATTCTGATAACTGCGACCACTGGAAAAGGAAAGTCAAATCTGATAAGTGTATTATTGTGGGATTGTCTTGATAGGGACTACTGCGGTTTTCTTGTTCTTGATCCCCATGACGAATATTATGGAAGACATAGTATAGGTCTGAAAGATCATCCTGCAAAGAAGGTCAGTTATTTCACGAGCAACAATCCTCCGCCAGGATGCAGTATGTTAAAGATCAACATAAATTTAATAGAACCTGACCATTTCAAAGGAGTGGTTTTCTTCACAGACGCGCAGAACGATGCTCTCCGTGCATACTACAAGAAATACAACAAGGATTGGATAAAGGCGATTCTTCTTGAAGAGCCTGTCCAGGGAAGTTTTCATGAAAGCACTTTAGGTGTTGTAAAAAGAAAGATGATGAACCTGTTGGACATGTCAATTATTGAAAATGAACTTCAGTCCAGAGGGATATTTTGTGCAGAAGGAGGAGAGACAACAATATCATCTATAGTTTCTGAACTTGAAAATGCAAGAACAGTCATAGTTGACACGAGCAATTTCTCTGACGCGACAGAGATCCTGATAGGAAGTTTGATAGCGACTCATGTGCTGAAGAATTATAAACGACATCTTAAATCAGGCAACTTGAAGTCCAAACCTGCGATCAGCATTGTTATTGAGGAAGCTCCGCGAGTCTTGGGAAAAGAAGTATTGGAGGCAGGCCATAATATCTTTTCTACAATCGCAAGAGAAGGAAGAAAGTTCAAGGTTGGACTCTGTGCAATCACTCAGCTTCCTTCTTTGATACCTAGAACTATATTAGCGAACATGAACACAAAAATAATACTTGGCATGGAGATGGCTCCTGAGAGACAGAGCATAATTGAAAGTGCTGCGCAGGACTTAAGCACAGACAGCAGGGCGATCGCCAGCCTTGACAAAGGAGAAGCAATCGTCAGTTCTAATTTTGCTCGATTTGCAATCCCTATCAGAGTCCCGTTCTTTCCTGACTATGTTAAAAAGGAAAAGATTAATATACCTAAAAAAGATTTTTCTTCAATGACATGAGTTTACCGAAACTGGTTTTGGAAGCAAGAAGAAAAGGTGCGGATCATAAGGAAATTCTAATAAAGATTTGCCAGGAAATAATTGGAGACTTGAGAAGACTGGAAAACATTCTTATGGAGACCAATTTGTGGAAAAAAGAACAAAGAGATGAGCTTGTGAGAACCATAGGAAGTTTTATAGATGATCTCCGCGAGCTTAAGAACCTTCCGTCAAATTATAAAAGTATGATCAATCGGTCAAGCTTGCTCATCCATAATCTCACTGCTTTTGCGCAGAGAATCAACAGAACAGGTTTTAAGAATTCAAAAGAGGCATTTGATAAATTCTATAAGCCCTACATCCTTGATGCTTTTGAAGAGGAACTTGAAGAATTGATAGACCAGGTAAAGATGCTGGATTAAGCTTCTGTCTCCATGAGTACTTCTAATTGACTTTTTAATTCAATCGCACTTTTTGCATTGAATGCTGCAAGCTCATCAGCTCTTTTGATTCCTTTGTAGCCTGCATTCCCGCAGTCCCACATTCCTAGAATGGTG
>JAHWIA010000118.1 GCA_019322855.1 Candidatus Woesearchaeota archaeon
CATCGCAATCTCGTTGCAGGATTTATGATCCTTGTACCGCCTGCATCAACAACTTCAACATTTACAGCATTCGGCGGTGGCGGAGGCGGCGGTCCTCCTGCTGTCATTAATATCTCGTATTGATGTGCAGGATGTGTAATATCTGGTATATTGACTGCTGCAGGATTTGGATGATAACCAGGACAGGTCGCGCCCACGATTCCAGGTATCGGCGGCGGCGGTGGTGCCCCACCTGCATAAATAATATCTAAAATATAAACTCCGTTGCCTTGAGGATGTACATGTTCGTCAGGGATCTCGTGCGGCATCGGATCATGCGGTGTTGAGTAAAAGAATCTTGTATCATCATTCTGGATAGGTGCATGCGGAACTACATCCTGATCAAGAACCTGCACCCTGATATTATATACATGATGCGGAGGCGCTTCTGGAGTCATAGGAATGTCCAGTCTTCTGTCTTCTGTCAGGTTTATTGCTTCTGAATCCCAATCATCATAACCGTCTGTTCTTGCGTGGACAATCACATTGTCTGACTGTTCCATGCTGTATAATCTGTAATGGCCTTCATTGTTCGTAGTAGTGTTTGCGACTTGGGCTCCATTGACTGTCGCTGTAACCTGCACTCCTCGTCCAAGGGAATTGCCTGTTGCAGCATCAACAACAACGCCCCAGATAGTCGCTCTTCCTGGCGGTGGTGGAGGCGGTGGTGGAGGCGGTGTTGGCGGACGACGTCTTTCATCATCCGGTCCTCCTGCTCCTGATATCAATAATACCAGTAACCATATCGCGCTTATTATTATCAATGTAAGACCTATACCTTCTGCCCATCTTGCATTACCTATCGCACCGAACATCGAAAGTGCCAATCCTACAGCAAAGATGCCAAAGACATTCGCCATGTCTTCCCTGTCCCTGAAGGTTTGCTGGCCGAGCCATCTGAAAAGCATAAACATCAATACACTCAGAATGACTGCAAAGAAAAGATTGAACTGCGGAGCCAGTCTGTTTTTTGCAAAAGCAAGGACATTTTTTCTTACAAAGAAAGTAGAGACAATGATGACGCCTGCTAAGGAAAGTGCAATTATCTTGCCGTTCTTATTCAATCTTCCATTATCCCCGCCAAGCCTGCTCCTTGACAAGCCCAGTGCGAAAATACCGTACAAAAGAAAGAACAATAAGAAAACAAGAATGCCAAAAACAACAGCATCCATCCCTAGAATCTTGTGCAACTGTCCTATTGTCTGGTCAAGAATCTTGAAGTCAAGCGGCGCAGCACTTGCAAAAGGAATTGATAATAGTGAAACTATAAGAAAACTAACTAAAGCTAGAATTTTAGCTACTATAGCTCTTTTTTCCATCACATCACCACTATTCCCTTTCAGATGGACATTTTAGTTTATAAATGTTTCTATTAAAAGAATCGGAGTTTATTTATAAATCACATGACAAATTTTATAAAAATAACATAAAACCCTCTTTCTGAGGAATATGGGGAGAAGAACAGACTTTGAAAACGTTGATTTAGAAAAAATCAGTGCAAGAGACCTGGATGGTTTTGACTTCAGTGATATATCTTTCACTTTTGACGAGGATTTCTATAGAGGCGACATGAAGAGATTCGCAAGCTGGTTCTTGGGAAAGTCATTTAATAGATGGAACAATATCACAGGACTTGAGCATCTGGACGAAATCCCAAAAGACATGGCTGGTGCTTTTATCTCTAATCATAGAGAACACAGCGATTATCTCATCCATGCGTTGATGCTGTTCTTGAATTCTTGGGGGCCTCCTGAGAGGAAATATGTCAAGATAGCTGCAGGAGAGAATCTTTTCCTTAAACTGCCGCATGCAAGACTGCCTTTACTAGACATTGAAAAATGGATCCGGCAGGCAGGCGCATTCCAAGTATATAGAAAAGCAAACCAAACCGACGAAGAAAAAAGATTCTTGGAAAACAGGCTTGCATTATATGTCGCAAAACTGGTAAATGAAAACGAACCTATATTATTGTATCCTGATAGTGGACGTTCTTATAACGGAAAGAGCAAGTTCAATCCTGGCGCTATTGGTCTGTTAATCACTGGCCAATTCATCAGCGGGAAAGACATATACATTGTACCAATGGCGATCAGTTATGAAAAAACCCCTGCTGACAGATACTTTAGTTTCTGGGGCAAATACAAAGAAGTCTGGAAAAAACGAAAACCTACAATCAAAGAGAAATTTAATTATTACTTCTATGACTGGCCTGGTCTTTTCATGCATACATTGAAAAAGGATCTCGGCAATTCATACACAAACATCGGCGAGCCAATACTATTGAAAGCTGAAGATGTTCCGAAAACACTGTCGCAGGCAGCAAGATACAGCGTGAGACTAAACAGGCGCGTACAAAAGGAATGCGAAAAGCTGGTGGAAGTCACTTCAACTGCGCTGTTCTGCAGGGCTGTGCAGAAACTGAAGGGGACAACGGCAGAAAGCGATGGAAAGATTTATTTATCGGACTTAATTTCTAGGGTTAGTGAAGAGCGTGAAAAACTGCAGGAAGCAGGCGCGCGTGTAGGTCATGTCATGGACAGTGAAAATGTCATGGAAAGAGCGACAGGATTTTTAAGCTCTCCATTTAGACGGATGATTTACAATCATGCAGATACTATCACTGTTGCCAGACAGGATGTGATAGATTATTACGCAAACAACATTGCACATTTCAAAACAAGATAATAGAAATTTAAAATGATGCCAATCAAGAAGATACTCATTGTCGGTAACGGAAACTGGGGTTCTACTGTTTATGACTTGTTGACTTCTCCAGAAAGACATCCAGAAGGCGTTCCTGATAGAGACGTCAAGATATATGGGCCAGAGATGGACGGCAAGAAAATCCTGACTTACGGAACCGGTGTCGCAAAATGGCCAGACAGTGCATTAAGGGATTGCGAAGATGCAGACCTTATTATTTTTGCAGTGGCTTCAAAGTTCATGCGCGAC
>JAHWIA010000007.1 GCA_019322855.1 Candidatus Woesearchaeota archaeon
ATCATAATAAAAAAATCAAGCTGCTTTTTTCACAGCTTTAGGCACGTTCTTTGAATTTGCGATCAAGGTATCTGCCTGATCCTCAAAAAATGCGCACAATTCTCTTTGCTCATGCATTGCTTGCTTCAGAAGAGCTAGAATCTTTACTAACTGCACACTTTCTTTGTCCAGTTCAGATTCAGGACAGCCGACTTTTCCAAGCTGTACCTCTGCATCCTCAAATTCGCCGATTGTTTCTAATTCTTCCTGCGCCATCTTGTTTTCAATGTCGAACAAACCAATGAAAGCCCTCATGAACTTTTCAGCATCCTTCATGAATTTTTTGGATCTCTTATCAACGCCCTTAAGATCTGCCTGTTTTGCCTGGGCAAGATATTTTTTGATGCTCTTGTGCTCCTGTTTCAGTTCTCTTACCATCACCCTGATGTCCCTTCTAGCACTGATACCTCTGAACCATTTGTGTAGAGTTTCAAAAGCAAAATAATGAGTTGCAGCTCGTGCATTTACCATTTCAATAACACCTCCATGATTATGATATTAGGTTGTAATCATTCTTAACTATTTAAACATTTCCCTCACATAAAAAGAAAACATATATAAATGGCAATGGCATAACAAACAAGGATTTAGCATGAAAAAGAGGACTTTCATAATAGTCTCATTACTTTTAATAGTTCTATTTATTTTGACCTCGTGTGCAACAGGCGAAACACCGTACAGGGGAGAGGACGGTCTGTTCGGTGCCGGAGACTCTCTTACAAGGTCTACAAGGGGCGAAGCAGGCCAGAGTCTTGAAGGGCTGGAGCTTGCAGCAGGCATCCTGATGGGCTTTATCCAGTCAAAGAGCGTGAGTTTTGTTGTTCTCTTTGTCTTGTTTTGGATCATGCTTTACGGCATCTTCTGCACTGCGCTTACAAGAGCTATGAGAGTCGAAAGGGCCACTAGGATGCACAGGTTGATTGCATTCAGTCTTGGTGGCGTAATCATGTTCAGTGTTTTCTTTGTCGTCAAGAATCCATTCGAAAGGATGGTCCAGATCGCAGGAAGCATGAACATGCTGTTTGCATTCTTCATCAGCGCATTAGTATTCATTTCAATGAGATACTTCTGGAACAGGGGCGAGAACGAACCTGCACGAGGTAATTTCAGCAGTCTTTTGGCAGCGTTCATCGCATTCATGATGTTCAGCAGCCTTGCAAGAGGCATCACAGGCATTGGAGGTTTAGCACAAGCAATGCAGGTCATTGTTTTCATACTTATTATTTTGACATTAGTAGGCGGAGGTCTTAGCCACTTCGGTGAAAGAATTTCTCCGGGAAGCAGATTGGGAGGTCCTACTCCTGACAGGACTTGGTTGGGAGATCCAAGGACACCAGCAGAAGGAGCGCCAGGAGCTCCTGGAGGCATTTCTCCTTTGCACCAGCAAGAACTGGATGAATTCGACCGAGAGATAAATCAATTAGAAGGGAATGTCAATCAAGTGATACGGGACATTCAAGCAGGAGCAGCTGGAATACGGCAGTTAATGGAATTACAAGATGGCAAAGAACAACTTGTCAATAGAATACATCATCTATATCAGGGAAGAGTTGGTGCAGCAGTACGTTCACAGAGATTGATGAGGGGTGCAAGAAGAAGATTGTGGAATCCTTTCACTTGGGGTGCGGGAAGAGAAAGGCACTGGTACAATCCAACTACATGGGGTGCTGCAAGAGGTTTGCCAGACATTGTTAATGCACAATTGCAATTACTACAAGAGATTGAAACTCACATCACTGGTCTTGACATGGAAAGACTGCATAGATTCTTTGGCCTGCCGCACGTCGCCCAATACGAAGCACATCTTATTCCAAGAGTCCAGCATTTATTAGGGCAAACCTTCCATGGCATGACACTTCCACAGATAATCACAACACTCAGGGATTTATTAGAGAGAGAAAATGAATTGTTGAATACCCAAGCAGAATGGACACTTCCTGCGGATTATTTAGACAGGGTCCAGTACCAATATCAGACAGCATTGATAGCATCAATAGAACACGACTTTGGAAACGGATTGAGACAAGTTTTCGCAGAATTCTTGAAGTTCGTCACGCTCGCACAATATCTAGAAGACGATATAATCGCGCCTTTAAATGAAGGTTTTGCACAATTGAGGCTTGCTCCTCCTCAACTTACAAACTCAATTAACCTTCACAATACAGCACAAGTTAATTTCCAGACATTACAACAGCAAGCTAACCAGCCGCCAATAGTCGATATCAATGACATGCGTCCAGAAATCCTTCCTGAGATGGACGCAGAATTGGACCCTGCACGTTTTCCTAGAGTCACTATAGATGGCACTGATAGAATAGAAGGACAATACGTCCAAGCCATAATAGATGAATTGGAATATTTCATACATACTGCAGGCGGAACAACGCATCCACCGCCAGTACCGCCGCCTGTGCCACCACCAGTACCGCCACCCCCTTTACCTGTGAATCCAGGAGACGTGCAAGTATTGATCACAAACGCAGAAAGTCACATTAATCCTCCAGCAGGATGGGGCGCGCCAGACTATACAACAGGCGCACAAATTTGTCTGGAGGCAATAAGGCGATGTGATACAGCTCTTGGCACAGCAGGCATAACTCCTCCACAAACAGCACAATTCAATGCACTAAGAACACAAGCAGTTACATTGTTCAACACTGCTGTTGATGAAGAAATAAACAGAATAAATGGAGAACCTAATAATGCTACTGCTGAACCTTGGTTTAGGGAATTAGAAAATAGGTGGAATGATGCTATAGTAATAGAGACCGCAGCTGGCGCGCAGCCAGTTATTGATCATGCTACTCTTGATGCCCCGTACGCAGCTTTAGGTGTCAGATTCCCTTAAAATGGTTGATGAAGTCTCACTTATTAAGAAGATAAAGAAAGTTGCAGAAGCTCTAAAAACAGCTAAAGATCCTGCCACGCGAAACAGAACAATACAGATTCTGAAACAAAGTTTTGATAGTATAAAAGACCAATTAAGTCCAAGGACAAAAGAAATTCTGACTAAAAGCATAGAGAGTTTGATAGGCGAACCACTCACACCAGGTCCGCAGCCAGAACCAGAAGAACCTATTCCTTGGGACGAAGTTATGAAAATATTTTTGGATATACAAGCAGATTCAGATAAAATAGAAAAAGCAAGGAAACAATGTGTCGATGTGTTTGGTGCAGGAAAAGGAACTACTATGTATAATATGTTTCTTGTATGGCTGTTCTATACGCCAGGAGTTCGCAGTCCTCTGGATCTTAGCAAAGCTCTGACTTTATTGGAGAATATAACAAACATTCTTGATGAAGTTATATTCAAGATAAATAATCGCGAGCCTAATTACGACGCAAGAGATGTTGTCCGCCCATTGAATTACATTTTTTTCAAGTTAATCGCACTCAAAGATAAAGTCGCTTCAAGATATGTTCTTGATTTTTATAACCAAAGATCTCCTGCAGATGGGTTTTTTGGAGATGATTATTCTTCAGACATTATCAACATAATAAGAAAAGATTCATTGCAAGAAGAAGATGTAATAGACATTTATAGAATTTACAATAAAGGCATTATTTATTTGCAAAGAACTTGTTTATTCCCGGGCCTGCCTGATGATCCTGCTGTACTAGAAGAAGCTATCAATCGTATGAAAACCCTCATCAAAGAAGCCATAGAAAAAAAGATCAGTTCTTTGGCTCCAAACGCGAACGAAGAAGAAGTTAAGAAACAGCTTTACATGCTCGGCAAGATAGCAGACAAACTCAACATAAAACTTGACGGCAGGATAAAGATGATAGTTGATACTGCTAAAAAAGATTTCCAGGGCCCTAACAAAGGCACAATCAAGTATGCCATAATGAGCGATGTTCATTCAAACCTGCAGGCTCTGAGTGCGGTTTATGCAGATATATTATCGCAGAATGTTGACAGGATCGTATTCTTGGGAGATTTGGTTGGTTATGGCGGCAATCCTAATGAATGCGTGGATAAAATAACAGGAGAGATCAAACCTTTTGTAGCAATCATGGGAAACCACGATGATGCAGCCGTAACAAACAAACCCTATGGCTTCAATCCAATAGCTGCAACTGCTGTAAGATGGACTCATGAAACTCTAAATGCCAGAGCTAAAACATATCTTTCATCTCTTCTAACTCAAGCAGAAGAAGGAAACTTGGTCTTTACGCACGGTTGTCCAGGAAGTAGAGACGATAACATAGGAAGATACATCAGTACTGATTCAACACTGGGCGACTTTCCGACAGAAGCAACAGATAACTTGCAACCAAAGCAAATTGCATTCATCGGACACACTCACCACCCAATGGTCTTTATCCAAACTGTTTCAGGCAATAATATAATACAAGAAGACGATCAATTAAGCGGTGTTGTTGAATTCACCCACGATAAACTAGACAAGGCAATAATTAATGTTGGTTCTGTTGGCCAACCTAGGGATCACAATCCCAATGCTTGTTATGTTATCTTAACTATAAAAGACAACAAGTATAAAATAGAATTCAAAAGAGTTCCATACAATATCAAAGCTGCACAAAAAGCAATAATAACATATTGGAAAGACTACTGTACTAATAATAATTTAACAAAACTAGTAAACGATCTCAGGCTTGCAACAAGATTGGCAAGTGGCAGTTAATTCTATTTCCCGCTCATTATCTCGACAATGTCTCGATGTTTCAATTGATGATCCTTGCCAACAGGCAGTTTCTTTTTCACATCTATTGCCTTGATGAAGTTCTTGCCAAAGTCAGTATGCAACCTGAATGCGAAATC
Organism: Candidatus Woesearchaeota archaeon; assembly: GCA_019322855.1. Classification (GTDB taxonomy): domain Archaea; phylum Nanobdellota; class Nanobdellia; order Woesearchaeales; family WJKV01; genus WJKV01. The sequence continues at coordinate 4,826 of JAHWIA010000007.1, forward strand.
TAAAGCAGTCGTGCCAGGAGGCATCAAGAAGCAGTCAGGCAATACGTTACCATCACTATCCTCAAGCTTGCCGACTCCGCCAGGAAATATCGCAATGTATTTCAATAGATCAAACACAGCCTTGTCCAGGACTTCCTGCACTCCAGTACTACCAAATTTATCTAGAACATTTTTCTGGATGAATTCCAGGGCTTTCTTCTGTTTATCACTCAATTTATCAGAAATAATCTCAAACTTGTCAGTGCCAGGAACATAATTGATCATCTCGTGTTTTGCAGCTTCTCTCAATGCAAGTTCTGATTCTGCACTGCACGCGATCAGCATGTGATCTGGGAAATCATTAACCAGTTTGGAAAACTTTTCAGCAGCACCAGGAACATCAATCTTATTGCACGCAATAATCATAGGTTTTGTCTTTCTTCGAAGAAAAGTTGACAGGTTCATCAGATCATCAGCATTCCATTTTTGCGGCTCTTCCCTGTTCAAGCCCAAATCCTTGATACCTTCAAGCAACATCTTCTCTGTCGCACCAAGACCGCTCAATTGCTTTGCCAATGCTTTGTGGATCTCTGTCTTTTCCTGTTTGACTTGCCGTGCAAAACGGTCCCACCCTTTTGTCAGGATCTGGTTGTACCACATGTCAAGTTCAACTTCTAAAAACTTGATGTCATTCGCAGGATCATAAGACAATACATCAACAGGCTCCCCTCTCTCGTTCACGCTTCCGCTCACATCTATCACGTGCACAAGAACGTGCGCCTGCCTAAGATCGTCCAGAAACTTGTTCCCCATTCCTTTTCCAGTATGCGCGCCAGGCACAAGACCTGCAACATCCAGCATGTCGATAGGAACAAATCGTTTTCCATCAATAGAATAACCAAAACGCGGATTGCATTTCTTATTATAATCCTTGCACACGCATTCTACTTTCACATAACCTGTTCCGTGATTAGGTTTTATCGTAGTAAAAGGATAATTAGCAATGTCTACTTCTGCCAAGGTCGCAGCCTTGAAGAAAGTGCTTTTTCCGCAGCTAGGTTTACCCACAATACCCACTAACATTTTCCAGTGCTAAAAATGAAGTCGTTATATAAAACTTTCTAATCACAACATTTAAATAGCACAGACACACTATTCTCAAATATGCCAGAACACGCAATGCCAAAGATAGCAGACACTTACAAAGGAGATTTCAGTCTGCAGGAACTGTATGAATTGATAAGAAACTATCTTCTGGATGAAGGTTTTGTGGCTTTTGACAATCCTCAGTATGGTGCAGATCTTTGGGAAACTAGATACCTGGAAAAAGGCGCCCCTACAAATTACATAATCGAATGGAGACTGCAGAACGTAATAAGTGACTATTACAGATATGTCTTGAATATTGATTTCCAGGGAATCGCGATCAAGCCGAAAGAAGTCATGTGGGAAGGAAGGAAAGTCAAGATACATTCAGGCGAGATCACTGTAAAACTGAGCGGCAAGGTAGAGACAGATTATAATGAAGAATGGCAGAAAAGCTGGCTCTTGAAACACTTTGCAAAAAGATACGACGAAAGGATTATGAAGTCTGAACTGAAACAGCAGAAGGATACCTTGTTCGCAATAATGGGCGAGCTGCATGGACTGATAAGGCAGTACTTTGGCCAGAGAGGCGCAGAAGGCGTGGCAATGATAGAGCCGTCCAGGCGCGCATAATACAAAAACCTTATAAATAGTTCTAAAATTTCAATGTATGTTATGCCTCCGTAGCATAGCGGCTAATGCACCTGACTTGTAATCAGGAGATCGTGGGTTCAAATCCCACCGGAGGCTTGTTTTTGGATGGGGTGAATGTTATGAATATTATCTTGATAGGTCCGCAGGGAAGCGGAAAAGGCGTTTTGGGAAGGCACTTGAACAGCAAGTATGGATTCTCTCCGATAAGCAGCGGCGATGTATTAAGACAAGAAATGGATAAAGGTACAAAGCTGGGAAAAAAGATCGCAGACATCATCAACAAGGGAAATCTTTTTCCTGACGAATTAACATTAGAATTGATAGACAAGAAAATAAGAAACGCCAGAAGCGGTTTTATTCTGGACGGTTTTCCAAGGAATCTCAATCAAGCAAAGCTTCTAGAATCATATTTAGAAAAGCTGGATAAAAAAATAGATCTCGTATTGCTCGTGGATGTCCCAGAATCTGTGAGCCTGTTTCGTCTCGCAGGAAGATGGCAGTGCAAGAACTGCGGAGAAATTTACAATACAAAAACAATACCTCCAAAGATACACGGCATCTGCGACAAGTGCGGAAAAGCCCTGTATCAAAGGGAAGATGAGACAGAAGATGCGATAAAGGAAAGATTAAAGATTTATCATGAAAAGACCGAACCTTTGATAAAATACTATAAAGAAAAAGGTCTTTTGAAGGTGATAGACGGTTCTGGCACGCCTAAAGAAGTTCTAAAACACGCAGTAGATGTAATAGAATCACTCAAATAATTGTCGTATGAATTCTGTTGCATAGCTTCCGGTTCCTAATCTGAACTTAAGGATTGCATAATCCTTTCCTTCTTCTATCAATCTTACATTGTGCGCAATAGCATACTTATTCCTTTCATCGCCTTCGAGATAAAGATTCGGGATTTCCCTTATGATGAAACTCTTCAATTCGATCTTGTCTTTCTTCATCAATCCCAAAACATGATGTTCAGTGATTTTATCCTTGAACTCTGTGGAAAAACCAATGATAGGGATCTTGTCAACATCCAGAATCTCAGAGCACTTGTTCCATATCAATGACTGGTAGGCATGGATATAGATGCTTATTATTTTTTTAGGAATCTTCCTCAATGCATTTATGAAATCCTTGGGATGCTTTTTCAGATGAGCATCGACATCCTCATTCTTGACTAATTTACATGCCTTTTCCCATTCTCTCCTGAGTATTGCCTTGCCTACCTGCACATTATTCCTTCCGAACCTTTGTTCGCCGAAAGAATCAATGAATTGTATCTTTTTCTTGTCCTTCAGTTTCTGTTTCAGCTTTAGCTTGTCCTCTGTTGTAAGATTCGTTATCCTGATCTTGAACTCATTCCCAGAATGGTCTCCTAAAGAAATTGGAGTTTCGCTTTGACCGACAATCTTTATCTTTATATCTTTGAGCTTCAAGCCAGAAAGCTGTTCCTTTTTCTTATCACTCAAACTTTTAACACTTATATATTGTGTTGTCTGCGCTTTCTTGTCCTTGTTCCCTGCAAAACCGAATCTGGACAAGGGAATCCTTAATTTTGAAGCAATAGTTTTCACAGCATCCATTGTATTGTAATTTTCTTTCTCAAGAATGAAATAAGTATAATCTCCTTTCTTCTTTATCTCTGGGGAAAAGACTTCCTTGACAATGAAATCAGAAAATTTTTGCTTAAGCTTATACATTTTACCTGCATACCAGATTGGAATGCGTTTCAACTATCTTTTGTAGATTATCCTCGACAACCCAGCCGTTGAAATTATATCTCAGGATTGTGTTCTTCTCAGGCACGCTTATGTATCTTACATTGGTGACAATCTTGAACCGATCTTCATATTTGATAGGATCCCTTGAGAAATCAAGTCCGGTCATCTTCGCGCCTCTTATCGATGTCGTGTTTATTGTGCCGTTATTCTTTGTTTTTGCTGTTCGCAATTCTTCAATCATCAAACTGTCCATCTGCTCAAAATCATTAGGTTCCTGCACTTTTCTGAATAAAAGGCTGAATATTCTTTTGTTATCTTCCTTATGCTGATAGTCTGCCTTATAACTTTTTATTATCATGAATTTGTCCAAGGCATTTTCTTCTGTTCTTATTATTAATTCCTCGTTCTCTGTCATTTCGACACTGTCAGGATTCAATTGGTAAGGTCCTATGTTTTCAGGAAAGATTTGATCAAACGCTTGGTATTGCTTGAAGCAATCCGCAAATGTCATATCTGTAAGTTCTACATCTGTAAATGTTGGACATTGTTCTGGAATATCGACTATAGAACCGTCATCACAGCTGTACAAGTCAGAGTGCGCTCCTTCGCAATTCTCTGTAGGGCATAATTTCCATTCGCCATCCATAAGCTTAAACTTCAGCGCGTCAGGATTGTCTTCTAAAGGAAATTCAATGGAATATGATTTCTTCTCCCTTGTCAATCTCGATACATCGAACCTGTTCAAGGTTGCATAAACTTTTGCTACTGTTTTTCCTTCACTGAAATCAATCTTTTTAAGATCATAAACACAATCTAAAGTAGAAACAGTGCTGAACTCTTCAAGCATCTGCTTCTTGAAATCCATGTATTCATAAGTGTCTTCTTTATAGCTATAGAGTGCGCTCATGTCTTCCCAGCTTTCTTTTATCTTTGCTTGACATTGCTGATAGAGCTTTTCAGAAATCTCATTCCAATCACCACTATGCGGAACATCTGTATTTTCTTCTGTCGTGACTCCGCCGCAGGCAGTCATCACGATCAATAATACCCCTAATATTGAAAACAATAATAGCTTTTTCATCTGCTCAAAAAAATTGGTTCACATATATAAACATTGTGGACAGATAATGGATAGAAAAATGGGACGGCGGGGATTTGAACCCCGGACACCTACGTCTTCAGCGTAGTGCTCTCCCAGGCTGAGCTACCGCCCCGTATTTGCTTTAAAACCTACACAATATTTATATGCCTTTCGGTCAAATAAATGAAAAAGAAATCAAGCTTCTACTTTTTCAAGCTTGCCGAATTTTCCTGTTGTCAACTGCATCTCGCCCTGGTATTCGTTGACATAGCCGTTGCTTATCTTTACCTTGTCGCCAACTTCAACCATATCGATCTGATCATTCCATAATGTCAAATTAATCTCGCCTGTTTCGTCCTTTGCCTTGCAGTTGCAGACCTTTCCAACAGCTCCAAACTTAGTGAACTCTCTAGGTTCTTCTTTTGCAGTTATTTCAACTTCAATCTCAACTTTTCCTTGCTTTGGTTGTAATTCATTGATTTTCATGGTTACTACCTCTGTTATGCGAGAATTTATGAACCATTTATAAAAGTTTCGAATTATGAAGAAATAGAGCCTATTTTCACCTTTAATCCGTTTATAATGTCTTCTTCTGTCACACCCAATTTATCTGTGATCTTTCCATCAATGATTATCTGCGCTTTCCTGTCAACAACATTGATCAAGGTAATATTATGATACTTTTCATTGATATAGACCAGCTTGCTCTCCAACTCAGTCATTGTCAATAACTTATCTTCTATAGAAAATTTCACTATCTCTGGCTTGTATACAAGATCACTGCCAGGAATATCTGCCATGATCGCGCTTGTTGCAGAATCTACATCAGAATCAATATAAGTGAAGAACAAGATAAATGCAGCTAGGATAATTGCAATGACTGCAATCTCAATTATTATCTTTTGCACCATCTTTTTTTATTTCAGATCCTTGAACTTAATATCTCTATCTATTAATTTTCTTATTGTTTCTTTCAAATCCTTGATCTTTATCCTGACCTGATCATGGGAATCCCTGTCCCTTAGTGTGACATCTTCATTCTTTATACTGTCAAAGTCAACAGTCACACAGAATGCAGTTCCTCTTATATCATTCCTGCTGTATCTTCTTCCGATGCTTCCTGCCTTGTCATAGATGCAGACAAATTCCTTCAAATCATTGCATATCTTCTGTGCAAGCTCTGGAAGTTTTTCCTTATTTACTAAAGGAAGTACAGCAACCTTAATCGGAGACAAGTAATAAGGAACCCTTAATACTTTTCTTTCGCTATCACTAGGATCATAAAAAATATCAAGCAAAGCATATACTGGCCTGTCGCTTCCAAAAGCAATCTCTAAGACGTGAGGCACTAATTTCTCTTTAGTTCCCTCGTCAAAAACTTCCAACTTCTGTCCTGAGAACTTGCCGTGCTGTTTAAGATCATAATCCTTTCTGTCGTGCACTCCGCAGACTTCTGTCCATCCGAAACTGCCTAATTGTATTTCCACATCCCATGCGTCTTCTGCATAAAATGCCAATTCGTCAGAAGAATGCTGCCTGAACCTTATCTTTTCAGCAGGTATGCCCATTCCTTTGAATAATCTGTAAGCAAGATGCAATGTCCATGCATACGCCTGATTCTTCAACATTCCATTTTCAACTGCGTCATGCAATGTTACAAGTTGAACTGGCTTCTTTTCCTTCTGTAATGCGTGCGACCATAACGGTAATTTTTCATTAGCAGCTTCATTGAAGCGTTCGAATTCATACTTTTGATGCGAATAAAGAAACAATTGACCTTCTGCCTGCGTGAATTCCCTCATCCTCAGCATGTGCTGCCTCGGACTTATCTCGTTCCTGAATGCCTTTCCGATCTGGAACACGCCGAACGGATATTTCTTTCTGAAAAAATCATTGAAACGCGGGAAAGGAAGATATGTAGTTGTCGCGGTCTCTGGCCTGTTGTATACTACAGTATTTGTACCGACTTTAGTGCTCATCATCAGATTATGCTCTGTAATCTCGCTTCCCAATCTGCCCTTGCACTTTGGACAGATAATATTGTGTTCTTCTATGATTTTCAACAATGCTTCATTAGGTATCCCGCCTATCTCCAGCTCTGGTTTTGCTTCCTCTATCAATAAAGAAACTCGAAACTCGCTGTCACACTTTGTGCATTTGATTAAAGGATCACTGAAACTACCTAGATGACCGCTCGCCTCCCATACTTTCTCTGGCATGATAATCGGACATTCAACTTCCCAGAACTGGTTCTCGATAAATGTCTTTCTTATTGCATTCTCTACATTATTCTTCAATAACTTGCCCAAAGGACCGTAAGTATAGAAACCTGCCAATCCTCCATAAATCTCAGGGCTAGGCCCCCAAACAAAACCAGTCTCGTGCATGAAAGCGACCAATTCCTTTGTATATTCGTTCTCTACCATATGTCTCTCAGAAACAGATAATAGTATTTAAAGATTTACCTGTTAAAAAATTTAGAATTACTTGATTTTTAATGAGATCAAAGGCCCTCCCATGTCCCAGATTCGCCTGACTACATTCATTATATGAAAAAGAGCTGGTGCTTCCTTCTTGCCGCATTTACTAAAGAGAGAATAACCTTTGATAAACAGCATTTCATTTTTCTTATTTGCTAATTTATACATATTATTTATATCAAAATTATAGTATTGTTCATAGAATGTTTCAAGCATTTCAGTGGTCATCTTAAAATAGTCCATTATGTCCCTGCTTATTGTAACATTATAATCATTGAGATAAAGTATGAAATGCCTGTATTCCTTTGCAATCTTTTCTATGTTGGTTATTATAGCATGATTTTGCTCAAGTTCATTGAAATCTGAAGAAGTATTCTTTGCCAGCAATCTCTTCAAGAAATCTCCTAATTTTTCAATGTTTACTCTAAAATTCTCAAGATCTTCATTAGAAATCTTTTTCTTTTTTTCCAATGCTTCGTAAAATTCTTTAACTTGAAATACTAAGAACTGGAATAATTTCTTCTTAATTTTAGGATATTCTGTAGGATCTTCTTTAAGTATTCTTTTGATCACACAACGATTTTCAGAAGTTATTACTGGAGTCATTCCCATCAACAAATCTGTTTTATTAACAATATTCTTTAAGGTTGCTTTATCGGCAAATCTCAACGTAATATTGTCGTAACCTGACTTGTATACATTTCCCAAAATTGTCCTAACTAAGCTTTTTTGTGTTCTGATAGGTTGATTTTGTATCTCTTTCAGATCAAATTCTATCTTTTTTTCTGTTGAAAAATCCAGAGGACATATCTTTATCTGATGCCCTTCAATATCTAGATTAATATCTGCTCCTGCTTCCAGATCATATTTTCTGGCCCATTTTCTCGGCAAACTCACAGTAAGAGTATCTATCCCCACCCTGTTTACTTTACGTATCATATTATCTTAAGTGGCGCCAAGATTATTTAAAGTTTTCGCAATTATAATTACATAATTATAGTAATTATAATAATAATTATATTGAGGATAAGCTTATTATAATCCCCGACAACACTAAGTATATGGCAAATAAAATGGCTCAAAAAGAAACAATTCCTTCAAATCTAGAAGAAATATTCAGAGGTAAGCTTAACAAGGTTTTTTTGTATATTACAGACAGATGTAATCTTAGATGTCCTTGGTGCCTCATGGGAGAGCCTGAAGGGCTTGACTTCCCATTGGACGATATCAATAATATATTAGATTGGACAAAATCAATGGGCGCTTATGATCTGACACTGATAGGAGGAGAACCTACTATCCATCCAGAACTGTTTTCAATTATTCGCTCTGCAAAAGATAAGGATTTTAAAATAGTAGCATTGGATTCCAACGGGACTTTTGATTCTTCAATGTTTGATTCCCCGGATTTCTGCAGTCTAGATAAGTTATGCATTAGTTTGGATGCGCCAACACCTGAGATGCACGATTATTCAAGAGGCAGACAAGGTTTATTCAAAAAAGCAACAGATAATCTTAGGCAATCCTTAAAAAAAGGACTTTATACTAAAATTACATTCACCGCATCGAATAGAAATGTTCATTTGGCTTCAGATATGGTAAAATTTGCAGCAGAATTAGGCGTAGACGAACTCAACTTCCATCTCATCTCAAGAACAGGTAGAGGATTATATAACGACGTTGTTCCAGATACTAGAAAATGGTTAGATAATTGCCTTAGAACTTTAGAACTTTATAGAAAAATCACTCCAAATCTAAAATTAAGAATACCTGTCCAATTCATTGAAAAAGAAGACTTTGATAAGATAAAACCTCATAAATGCGTATCCTGGGAAGCTGACAGAATCTTGTTTTTTCCAAACGGTAACATATACAGCTGTTCTCTTCTGATTGGAAGCAAAAATACTTTGGGCAGGTATGAAAATGGATCTTTCATATTGGATCTAAACAAAAACAGCGAACTTTGCAGATATCACAAAAACAAGACTCCAAGAGATTCTAGCGAAAGTGATGTTTGTCCAGTACAATCCGATCCCGAAAGTCCGCACTTCGAATCAGACAGTAATTTAGTGCCGTTATGCGTTTCTTACAAGCCCGCAGGAGGTATCTTAAATGAATAGCTCCGCATTATCCGGCATTAAATTCCCAGTGAAAGATTTAGAAACTATCTGTGATAATGTTAAAAAAGATGTAGTTAGAATAATCGATAAAGCAAAAAGCGGACATCTTGGAGCATGCATGTCATCTGCAGAATTGATGACTTCATTATATTTTGGCGGTATTTTAGATTATAATCCTGATAATCCGTTCGATCCTCATAGAGATAGAGTTTTAATACGAGGCCATTTAGGCCCCCTAAGATACAAGATATTTTCAATCTTGGGTTGGCTTGATAAAGAAGAATTAGAGCATTATAGAGAAATTGGTTCTAGGCTTCAAGGTCACGAAGCTATGAATATTACTCCTGGAGTTGACATTACACCTAGCGGAAGCTTAGGCATGGTTTTATCTTACGGAACAGGTGCAGCAATATCTGCAAAAAAGCAAGGCAAGAGTTTCCTGACTTATGTTTTCTTAGGAGATGGAGAAGAACAAGAAGGGAATATCGCAGAGGCCGCAAGGCATGCTGCAAGTTTGTCTTTAGATAATTTGATTTGTATCATGGATCAAAATAAAAAACAATTATCAAGACCCACAAATATTGCAGATAAAGGCAATATCAAGAAGATTTGGGAAGGTTATGGTTGGGATGTTATTGAGCTTGCTCAAGGCCATAATTTCAATGATATCATAGAAACATTATCGCATGTTAAACAAAAGCAAAGGAAAAGACCTACATTGGTAATCGCCGACACGATTAAAGCAAATGGGATAAAAGGTTGTGAAGATCATTACAGCGGATATCATACGATACGAGTATGTCCTAGAAGCAGTGTAGAGGAAATATTAAAACAACCTGTGCCGAATATCTCAAAATTCGAACGCCCTTTCAAGAAACTTAAGAAAGAACAGCCTGAAATTGAAGAACTTGGATTAGAGATTACAAATCCTCCAAGCAATAATCTGGAAGTATCTGCGAATAAATATCTTAAACAATTACACAAAGAATTAGGGAAGAGAAATATAAATTTCTATGTCATGA
>JAHWIA010000008.1 GCA_019322855.1 Candidatus Woesearchaeota archaeon
CAGATAAAATAGATGACTTGATCCTGGAATTGAAAGATAAAATAAAGAATACAAAACATTTCTCGATTAAAATAAGAGGATTTGATGTTTTTAATGAAACAATTGTTGTGCTGAAAGCCAGAAACAATAAAACAATCCAAAAGCTTCATGAAATTTCAATGAAAATTTCTAATAAATACAGAAAAGAAAAAGATAAAAAATTCAATATGAAAGGATTTAAGCCAAAACAAAAGATATATGGGAAGAAATACAATAACCCTTTCTGTTTTGAATTTTTTAATCCTCATTTATCTCTTTGCTATCATGCAAATCCTGAAAAAATTAAAGGCATCGAGAAGTATCTAAGAAAAAAGAAATTAGAATTTAAATTTAAAGTCTCAAAAATTTCCATTATAGATAAGGACGAGTATAAAATCTATAAGCATCTACCAATAAAATAAAATAGAAAAAATTTAATGCTTGCTTACTGTAAGCCTTTTCTTTGCAACAGTAACCAATCTGTTTCCGGAAATTATTACATCGACTTTTGGATCGCCTGCTTTGAATCGTCTTACGATCGCGCTTCTTTTTCCGAAAGACTTTCTGTAGTTCTTTCCCTTTACCTTGATTGTCGCCATTACTTTGAACCTGTCTATAGGTTCGAGTTTCATTACCTTTCCTGTGAAAGGACCGGATTTTGTAAAAGCCATAGTTATCACCTGTTTATTTTATAGCTGAAGCTCTATACTGACGTTTTGTCAGCATTGTAATTTGACCTCTTTCGTTCAGTGTGAAACTTACCCAAGGATCTTTTTGCTGAAGTGCTCTCCTTAGAAGTTCTGAACTCTTTCCTGTCTTTCTCTTGTATTTCTTTCCACCAGGACCTTCAACAATCAATTCAATGTATCTAGAATTAACTGGTTTTGCATCTACTATCTTTCCTTTGAACGGTCCTAATCTTGAATAGCTCGTTCTTGGCATGTTATCACCTCATTTTAAACATAATTTATATATGAATTGCCTCTGAATTATATAAATGTTTCTAATGACAATCTGTTTTCATTCTCGCGTAACAACAACTCTACTGAAAAGGTTTAAATAGAATTGTTTCATTGGATAATCCATGGCAATATATACAAGAGACGAGATCCTGAAATTGATCAAGGCAAAAAAAATAAAAATAACACCTTTTAATAAAAATAACATAGGTCCTGGTTCTATAGATCTTACATTGTCAAACAAGATAAGAGAGTTCAAGCAGGTATGGAGAACCTTTGACATAAAACCAGATTCTGATTATAAAAAAATAACAACCACAAAAACTATCAAGAACTATCATATAATCAAACCAAAAGAAAGCGTTATAGCTATAACAAAAGAAAAAGTTTCATTGCCAGAGAATATCTGCGGATGGTTGATGACGAGAAGCAGATATGCAAGGCTTGGACTTGTTGCAGTTTCTTCTTTTGTCCAGCCGGGCAGCGAAAACAAGCCTGTCATAGAATTATTCAACTCTGGTCCGAGACCGCTGGCATTGTATCCTAATATTAAGTTAGTGCAGATGATTCTCGAGACAACAGTGGGAACTGCAAAATACAAAGGAAAATTCAAGCAACAAGCAATATAGGTCATTCTAATGTACACACACAACATAGATCCAACATTATTGAACCTAGGACCTTTAGAAATAAGATACTACGGTCTTGTCTATGTTCTCGGTTTCATAATCGCGTTCTTTGTACTTGATCACTACAGGAAAAAGGGAGAACTTAAGATTACAAAAGATGATCTCTATAATCTAGTCATATACTTTATCATCGGCGTTGTTTTAGGAGCAAGACTATTCGTAGTGTTTGTCTTGAACCCTGTATATTATTTCCATAATCCTTTGAAGATAATCGCGTTCTGGGAAGGGGGCATGTCTTTCCACGGAGGCTTGATTGGCATATTGATTGTAGGCTATCTGTTCTGCAGGGCAAAAAATATCAGGCTTGCGAAACTCGCAGACCTGCTCACTATTCCAGCGATCTTCATACTCGCATTGGGGAGGATCGCGAATTTCATCAACGGTGAATTATGGGGCACTGTCACAAATGTTCCTTGGTGCGTCAAGTTCTCAGGAGCTGACGGATGCAGGCATCCTGCGCAACTGTACGGAGCAGGCAAACGTTTCCTTATACTGTTCTTTCTTTTGTTTGTGAACAGGAAAAAACACAAAGACGGTTTCATCTTCTGGATGTTCATCTTTCTTTTCGGTGTGGGAAGATTCCTTCTCGATTTCTATAGAGATAATCAAAGATTATTCGGCCTTAGCATGGGACAGTATCTAAGCCTGATAATGGCAGTAGGAGGTATTATAATACTTGTCAAATACTATTGGCAAGATTTGAAGAACATCTGACAGCGATAAATTTATAAACATATGTCCTATTCATTTATATAAGAAAGAGGTGAAGAGAAATAGTTAGCAATTTTATGATTGACCTGTGGAACAGCATCATAGAACTTCTCATAGCTCCTAAACTGTATCCTGAAATGATCTGGATGATCATTCCTTTGGTCATTGTGACGATTGTCATGACTTTCTATTTCGGAATGTATAAACGAGAGCAGCTGGGTTGGAATACTGCAGTAGGAAACAGCCTTGTGCTGATCTTTGTCTCTATCGATCTTCTAAGGCACATCTTTAACCTATCATCTCCAGGAAGCGTATTCAATTATACAGAGGTTCCTTTCAAGAGTGTAGTTGCAGGATTGATTTTTCTAGAAGGTCTGCTCCTTATGTTCATCAACATGATGCATTTCCTTCCTAAAAGAATCGCATTCGCAATATCTTCTCCATTGCCTGTGAATCTGACTGCATACTTAGTGATGACCATTGTCTATACAGAAATGGTGTTTGATTTCGCGACATTGTGCGCAGCAGCAATCATATTCATCGGATTCTATGGTATCTTGAAATTTGTCCAGCTTGCAGAAAGAGCTTTGATCAAAAAGATAGCCCTTGCAAAAGTCGCAGAAGAAAAGAAAGAGATAGATACTTCGAAAAAAGAACTGGAAAAAGAGAAAGCGCAATTGGCATTGAAGGAAAAGATGATAAAGAAAGAAGAAGAATTAGAGAAATTAGAAGAGAAAGGAACAAAAAAAGCAATAGGAAAAAAAGGCTCGGCAACACCTAAGAAAAAGAAATCTAAACGAAAGATAACAGTCAAGGTCAAAAAAAGAGGTAAAAAGAAAAAATAAATTTTATGAGGTGATGAAAAATGAAATGGGGAAGAAGAAATCCAGGAACTCTTGGACCTTTCAGGGGAAAGATAGTCGGCCAAAGATCTCTGAAAGACGGAATGATAAAACTTTCCATAAGAAACACTTATGACGGAAAGACACACAGCTACACAGTCTCTCCAAAAAGTCAGCTGCTAAGGTTCAACAAGCAGTACCAGGGAGATGTTTCGTTCATGCTTAATCTGGACGGAGAAATAGAAAGCCTTGGAAAGATGAGGCCTTCTGTTGTGAGATCATTAAAAAGAACAGGGGAATATTGAGGTGATAAGATGGCAAGTCCGAAAAACATGCCTATGAAAGGAAAGATTGTCAGGAAGAGCAAAGTAAAGCAAGGTTACATGCTGACGATCGAAGGGCCTAGAGGAAAAAAATACAGCAAAAGAGTAGCAGACAAATCCATACTCTTGAAACCAATTCCTGGATGGGACTGGTCTGTGGCATTCAATGTTAAACCAGACGGAACTGTCTGGAATGTCAGAAGACAGATGCCTATGGGAAAAGGCTACAAACGTTAAGTCAAGTGTTTTTTTATTTTATTTACTTTCCCTTAATTACAAACTTTCTAAAATAAATTTTCTCTTTCTTTTTTGTAGCCCAGCTAGATTCATTTCCTCCAAAAAATAAGCTAAACATGACTTCATCAACATCATACCCTTTATTTTTTCTCAGATTGATTTTTTTGTTTAATACTTTCTTGCCATTAATCCACGCCATAATGCTGTCTTTTTTTCTTGTATCCTTGGCCAGTTTTATGTTCATAGTAATTGTATACCATTTATTAGATTTAACAAATATTCTTCTATTCTTGTATTTATATACAATATCTTCACCCCAATTTTTTGATTCATGCCTTTCAGGGTAATATATATACTGTACTAGGTAGGCTTTGTAAGGATCTTTAATCAAATGGTATAGATCATTCTGAAAGTTTACTACTCTCCACATCAATCTTGCAGAAAATCCATTTTTGTCTTTGGATCCGCCTCCAGGGCAACTTCCTCCACCTAATCCGGGCAGTTTACCTCCTCTAACAAAGTTAAAATTATCGCCAAACATAATATCATACTCAAAAGTAACATCTGTTAAGCCGCCTGGTAATTTTAATCGCCAAAAAGAACCGCCGTTACTCAAGCTATTCTTCGGAATTGTGATCTGTAAAACATTCTCTCCTCTTATCTTTACAATCCTACATCTTTTCTCTGTTATTCCCCTTCTGGGCTTAGAATTGTCCCAATCTTTAGAAAAAGTATCGAGGCCATATAATCCAACTTTATGATCCTTAAAAACTATAATTTTTGAATATCTATTTTTGGTTTTCTTTACCAGTTTATTTCCTCCAGATGACGACCATGCTTATGTGAGATGTTTTTTTATTTTATTTATTTCTTCTATGAATTTGTTGACTTCTTCTTCTGTATTATAAAGATAGAATGAGGCTCTTGCGCTTCCGTTCATTCCGTGCGCATTGAACCAGCTGTGGTCGCAGTGCGCACCGCTCCTCATCATGATGTTCGCGCTCTGGTCAAGAATCATCGCAATGTCGTGCGGAGTCATCTTCTTTATGTTGAATGAAAAGATACCGCTTCTTTTTTCTGCGTCAACAGGACCTAGTATTTCAACTTTGTCCTTCAAGGCTTCTGTCGCCAATGTGTTTAATTTTTGCTCATGCTTTTCAATATTCTTCAAACCGGTCTTTGACAAATACCTTGCTGCTTCTCCAAGGCCCATTATGCCTGCGTAATTCTGCAGACCTGCTTCCAGTTTCATAGGAAGCTCTTCAAAATTGTAAGTAGTGTAAGTTGTCTCATCCACTGTGCTGCCTCCAACAATCAATGGATTGAGCTGTTCAAGTGCTTTTTCCTTTCCGACAAGAACGCCTGTCCCGCTCGGACCTAACATCTTATGGCCGCTCGCTGCAAAAAAATCACAGTCCAGTTTCTTTACATTTATTTCCTTGTGCGGTGCAGACTGCGCACCGTCCAGAAGAACAAGACTGCCATTGTCATGCGCTATCTTTATAATCTCTTTTACAGGATTCACAGTACCGTCCATGTTAGATACATGGACAACAGAAACGAGTTTTGTATTTTTATCCAGTTTTTCCTGAAAATCATCAATATTGCCGAATTCGAACCACTTATGATTGATACCTCTCTTTGAAAGAAATTGTAATGGAAGTAAGTTGCTGTTGTGCTCCTTGTCAGAAGAGATGACTGTGTCTCCTTGTTTCATGCCAAGACCATTGATCACAAGGTTCAAGGCTTCTGTCGTATTCTTTGTGAAGATAATTTCCTTATTGCTTTTTGCATTGAAAAATTTCCTTATCGTCTTTCTACTTTCATCTATTTCCTTGTCCACTTGTTTTCCAAGCTTATGCAATGACCTCTCTCCGCAAGAAGGAAATTCCTTGTAGTATTGAAGAATCTTATCTATAACTTGATTCGGCCTGAGGCTCTGGCAGGCATTGTCGAAATAGATTATTGGTTTTCCTTTTAGATTTTTCTGCAGTACTGAAAAATCATTCCTTATCTTTTCAACATTGAATCCCATCATACTTCAGCTATTTCTAGCTCCTCGTCTATTATCTTCTGGAAAGCCTTTATCGGTTTCGGACCGATGATGGTCCTTCCGTTTATGAAAAAAGTAGGAGTGCCTGAAACACCTGCCTTGATGCCTTCGTCAAAATCTTTCTCGATCTCTTCCATGTATTTGTGAGAGTTCATGCACTGGTGGAACAACAGCATGTTCAAACCTATTCTTTGAGCAGCATCAACAATGTGGTCGTCCGGATGCACATTGCCTCCTCCGCATGCTTCCTGCTCGTCAAATATCTTCTCGTGCATCTCCCAGAATTTATCTTGTCCTTGCTCTAATGCACAGTTCGCAGCTTCAGAATGTACGCTTGCGCTTCCATGCAATTGCTCTATTGGAAAATCCCTAAAGACATACCTTATCTTTCCTTCATACTGTTCTAAAATTTCATTAACAACAGGCTGCGCATCCCTTGTGTAAGGACACGAATAACAGCCGAATTCTATGATCGTGACTGGTGCATCTTCCGGACCTATACCAGGATCGTCATCAACATCAGGAGGTATTATCTCGCCGTCGTATACTTTCTGCAATTCTGAGAAGTGTTCTCCTTCTAATGCGTTAAATATGCAGAAGCCTCCTGTATCTTCAGGGCCATAGCAGTTTCCATACTGAATATAATTGTAAGTGCTGTAACCTGTGTATGCAAGGCTTGCAAAAAACAATATTACGAAAATCACACTGAGCACATTGAAGTATTTGAACACAAGTCCTGCTGTCAATGGACTTTTTTTCATCAGTTTGCCTACAATCTTTCCTTTTATTCTGTCATCAAGATTTGTCTTGCATTTTCTAAATGTAACTAACCTGAATGTACAGTCAAAAGCTTCTTTTGCAAGAGGCCTGAAACTAGCAGAAAATATCGCTAAAACCCCAAATACTATCGCCGCTATAATGCATATCATTCATTAACACCCACTATTAGGTTTATTCAATTCTGAACGATATTTAAAGCTTTTGCTTTATAAATATTGTGAATGGTGCGAACCAGATTAAAGTGATGAAGTATAAACATTTATATATCACAACAGGCTAAACAGATGGTAATATGGCAAAAAAAGAGGTCACTTATGATGTTGTGATTGTCGGCGGAGGCCCTGCAGGACTTACTGCTGCGAACAATGCAGCCAGGAGAGGTCTGAAAACACTACTTCTTGAAGCTGGCAAAAAGACAGGCGGAAAACCGCACCAGTTCTATCCTAACAAATGCCTTGAGGATCATCCTGGTTTCCCAGATGGAATCACAGGAGATGATCTTACTTTACGTTTATGGAAACAGGCAAAAAATGCAGGTGTAAAGATAAAGAAGCATGAAGAAGTTATTGACATAGACAGTTCGAAAAGGATCAAAATAGTTATTACTCCATTAAGCAAATACAAGACAAAGACCGTCATTTTATGCACAGGAATGCAGCGGACGCCTCGCAAATTGCCGCAACTTTTGAAGTACAAAGGAAAAGGAATACATTACATTGTGCGAAAACCAGAACTGTACAAGAAAAAGAATGTTCTTGTTGTAGGAGGAGGCGACAGCGCGTTCGACAATGCGAACTGCATGGCAAAGTTTGCGAAAAAAGTCACAATCATAGTAAGAAAAGACAAGGCAAAAGCAAAAGCGAGCAGTGTGAAAGAGGCAAAAAATAAAAAAGTGGACATCTTATTGAATACAGAGATAAAGAATGTTAAATTAAAGAACCAGCATCCTTCAGAAGTTGTTCTGATAAATAATAAGACGAGTGAATTGAAGACAATAAAGGCAGAAGACATCATCGTGAATATTGGTTATGTGACGAGCACGGATTTCCTGAGAAAAATAGGATTGAAACCGAACAAGGACGGCACAGTAAAGACGAGCGAGCACATGGAGACAAATATTGCAGGAATCTTTGCTGCAGGCGACATTGCATCAGACGTGAAACTGGTGAGCGTGGCATGCGGACAGGCAGTCATCGCTGCTGTAAATACTTTCAAATACATCAATGCAAAGAAATGGCAACAGAAAAAACACATATACATTCCAGAAAAAAAGAAAAAAGTATGTGGAAAATAAAAAAATTTATTCTCCTTCTTCTCTTCTGATGACTTTCAAGCTGTCTATCTTCAGAGTTATCGGAATCGGAACAGCTGCCTCTAACAGTTCGACAACAACCTCTTCCTTTTCCTTGTCCACTTTCGTGATCTTGCACTTTTCTCTCTTGAAAGGTCCGCTGATGATCTCTGCGATGTCTCCTTTCTGGATATTGACTTCTTTCTTCACAGTCTCTACCATGTGCTCGATCTCTTCGTAAGGAACAGCTTCTGGAAGTACGCCTCGCGCGTATGGAACTTCGAAAGCAGCAGTCTCTGCCTCGACCTTGTTGCTCGCTTCCAAAAAGATGTAACTCCTCATGCCGTGAGGTCTTATTATAGAATAAATGTCAAGTTTTCTTTTCTTTGCATTCGCTGCAAGAAAATCAACTACCTGATCTTCCCTGTTAGCAGTTGTCCTTAGAGAAAAGATCATAGGCTTGTTGCTTTTTTCTTCTGCTTTCTGTTGCTGTTCCTGCGATTGTTCTTGTGGTTGTTCTTGTGGTTGTTCTTGTGGTTGTTCTTGTGCGTCTTCTGTCATCTTAGAAACCTCCGGATGTTATGACGTGCGCAACCATGCTCACTATAAAACCTATCAAGCCGATCAGTATCATGCCTAGTCCGCTGACCTTGACAATCGTCTTGAACTCTTCTCTAGAAGGCTTCTTGGTAACTTTCAAGACTCTCCTACATTCAATAATATAGCTCTTTAACTTTTGATAAACCATTTTACTTACTCCTTTGCATTATTTAACAAACTCTATGCCGAGTTCGTTTTCAACCTCTTTCTTTCTTACATCAGATGCCTTGTGGCTCGGTCCAAAGATCTGTTCGCTCTTCACACCAGTCACGATAAGCATCGTCCTGATTATGCCCTGCAAGTCATCGCTTATCTGGGCGCCCCAGATGATCCTTGCATCCTTTGACAATAATTCGCTTATGGTTTCGACAATCTTTCTTGCTTCGTCCAATGTCATGTCGGGTCCGCCTGAGACATTGATCAGTGCGCCGTTCGCGCCTGAAATCTCGACGTCAAGCAACGGGTTGTTCAATGCCTTTTCTACTGCCTCTACTGCCCTGTTCTCTGTGTCAGATTCGCCGACACCGATAAGAGCGACACCGCCTTTTCCCATGACAGCTTTTATGTCTGCAAAATCCAGGTTCACCAAACCGGTTTTTGTGACGAGTTCTGCAATGCCTTTCACAGCATTTGTCAAAATTTCGTCAGCGACCTTGAATGCAGTACCCAACGGAAGGTCAGGTGCCAATTCAAGCAATTTGTCATTCGGAATAACGATCAATGTATCGACAATCGCTTCCATCTTTTCCAGACCGTCGATGGCGTTCTGGTATCTTCTCTGGCCTTCCATTGTGAAAGGCACAGTGACTATGCCGACTGTCAAGCAGCCTGCTTTTTTTGCGATCTCTCCTGCTATCGGTGACGCACCAGTTCCTGTGCCGCCTCCAAGACCGCAGGTGATAAAAACCATGTCAGCGCCCTTGATGCTGTTCTTGATTTCTGATTCACTCTCTTTTGCAGCATCCCTTCCAAGTCTTGGTTCGCTTCCTGCGCCAAGACCGGCAGTGACTTCTCTTCCTATCAAAATTTTTTTGTCAGCAGTTGTGTATAACAAATCTTGTGCATCAGTATTGATCGCGATTGTTTCTGCACCCTTGATGCCGACCTCGCTTATTCTATTGATGGTATTGTTGCCGCCACCACCGCAACCGATGACCTTGATCTTTGCTGACTGTTTGCCTAAAAAATACTTAAGTTCTTCATCAGTATTGTGATAAGGCTCTGCATACTCAGGCCTCTTTTTCATACTGTCATCCGCAGTTACTTGAACCGGTCTTTCTCTTCTGTCATCGACAGGTTGTTGCACTGCATTTTGTATCAAATCGTCCATCTCACTCACCTTAACCTTTGTAAGGCAATAGTTATATTACTAATATATAAAATTATTTAATCTCCACTTCTTTGATTCCTGTCGTCGATTTCAGTTTTTCTGCAAGAGGCTGTTTAAGTTGTTCAATTATTGTTTTCATTTCGTCAGCAACCGGTGATGATTCTGACTTGAAAGTTATTGTCGCTTTATTTTCTTTAACCTCTAGTTGGTAATTATCTTCCTTGAAATGAGTTTCCATGTAGATGACTGCATTTATCTTTTCTTTCATGTCTGTAATTTTCTTTACTGCTTTTATTTTATAATCAACATCTTTTCCAGACAATGGATGATTGTAATCAACTAAGACACGTCCGCCACTGATGCTCTTTATTGTCGCGATCGCGCCGTCAATATTGACTTGCAATCCTGGAACAGGATTGATTTGCTGCGATGTGAACTTGTTTTTTGGTATCAATTTGATCAATTGAGCATTCTTTTTTCCGAACGCCTGTTCTGGTTCAAGTTTCACACTATATTCTTTGCCTATCTCTTTTCCGATAATGAAATCTTCAAGACCTTTCAACAGATGTCCTTCGCCGACACATATTGTTACAGTTCCATACTTTCCAGAAGGATTATGAATGCCTGCTTGTTTTGCCTTTGCCTCATCTGTAGTATCAAAAAGTTTACCTTCTACTTCACCAGAATATTCGATCTGAATAAAATCTCCCTTGCTTATTGTTTCAGCCATTTTTCATATTACCCGTGTTAATTTTAGTTCCTTTCATTCATAATAGAGAAGAACTAATATGTGTGTGAATGAGACCTCTTATATATAAAGCTTACGGGCTCTATTGAGGGATGGTCGCTGCCATGCGTATATTAGAGCCTAATAATGCTGCTGCGTCATCGTCATCCTCGGTCCATACTGCGTGCGGAACCAGTATCTTTCTTCCTTCAACCATCTCGAAAACACCAAAGATGTGATTGACATTACAGTAGCGCCAAGGAATTGCCTTGTTCCTGTCCTCTGATTCAAAATAAACATAGTGCTTTGCAGCCTTCCATTCACTAGGAGTAATTCCGAGATTCTCTCTTCCTACATAACGTCCGCCATAGATTTCAGTACCTCTATTTCTTGCATCTGCGAGGATCGCATCCATCTTGTCAGAATCAGGAGGCCTGTGATTAGGACCAAAAACATTGAGTAAAGCTATCCTGCCTGGATGCACAATTTCCTCTGGCGATTCAAACTCGCGAACCACTTCTTCCTGGGTCAATCCTTTATATGCTTTCAATAAGTTATACTTCAATGCGCCGAGAATAACAAATCTTGCGTGTGGACAATATGGTTCCTCTTGGTACACTCTCTCTCTTGTAGCCTCTATGTCCAGCAGATGAGTCGCGTCTGCATCAGCAGCCAACTGCTCAAGCTTTTCCATGTCTATTTCCTTGCCCATGCCCTGACAGATTTAGAACAAACATATAAATCTTTTTCTTTACTTTCTTGGTACAAAACAACCCTTAAATAGAACTGAATTTTTTTATACTGCATGGGGAGAAAGGGATATTATCTTGTATTCGAGGGGCCGGACGGAAGCGGAAAGACGACGCAGTCACAAAACACATTAAAATATCTAGAAGAATTAGGCATGAAAAAGGATGAGGATTTCATCTATCTGCGCGAGCCTGGCGGAACAAAGATAGGCGAGAAAGTCAGACAAATACTTCTCGACCCTGAAAATGAAGACTTGGCTGACAGGACAGAGAGTCTTTTATATAATGCATCGAGAAGCCAGACAACAAAGCAGATAGTGATGCCTGCTGTTGACGCAGGGAAATTGGTTGTTGCAGACAGGTCTTATATTTCTACTATTGCGTATCAAGCAGTTGCATTGGGCATGCCTATCGATCAAATAGAGCAAGTGATTATGTTTGCCATCTATAATTTTACACCTGATTCTGTTTATTTGTTTGATATTCCTGTAGAAGTTGGATTATCTAGATGCGGACAAGGAGGGAAAGACAGGATAGAGCAAAGAGATACAAGCTATCATGAAAGAGTCAGGAACGGTTATCTATTATACGCACGCGCAAACAAGGACATTTTCAGAATTTTTGATTCAACCCCTTCTGTCGAAGAAGTCTGGGAACAAGTCAAACACGATCTAGACAACAGAGTCCTGGAAGAATGGTTCGAAAGAAGCGGAAGATAAAAAAGAAATGATTTTTATTTTCCTGTTCCTGTACCGCCTTCCATACTTTGTTCTTGTTCTGCAAGCTCTCTATTAAAATTATAATCCTGACTCTCTTCTTTTGGAACGTAAGCTTCTGCCGAGATCATGACCAGCGATTTTTCAGTTGGTAAAGGTATTTCTGCTACACCTACTGCAGCTCTTGTTGGCAATACTCTTGCTAACCTGAAAAATTTCTTGTATGCTGCATTCATTGCGTCCCAGTTGCTTTCCATATCCTTCAAATAGACAGTAACACTAGTAATATTATATCTATCTCCTCCGACTTTAGTAAGGACCCCTTCAAGATTAGCTAATGCTCTTGTTGTTTGTCCTTCTGCGTCATCAGGACTGTCCAACCCTTGTACGCTATGATTCATTGGAAAATCTGCACACATCCCAGAAGTTTTAACTTCAAAATATAAACCATGGTCTATTGCAATCGCCTGACTGTAAGGCCCTGGTTCTGGCGCCTCTTTTGAAAGCAATTGTTTAACTAACATATTATCATCCCCCATATTGATTTTCTCTTTCAAAATAGAATGAATATTTAAGAATTTCTAAAAAAGAAAAATTTAAAAAAATTATTGAAGCCTGTCTAACAGTCCTTTTTCCTGTACAATCTCAAGAAAGCTCTGTGCAGCTTCTCTGTCAATCTCATCAGGATCCATTTCTCTTAATGCTTCCCTGCATCTTTCACATTCCTGAAGATGCGCGACTGCGAAATCATAGTCAGGATGACCTTCTCCTAATTCAAGGCTGTTCACCAGGTAATGGTGCGCAGCTTCGCAAGGATCGATTACTCTTAATCCTTGAAGTTCAGCGTCTTGTTCTGTTAATCCGGTTCTATGTTGGTGTGTGTACATCTTTGTGTACCTCCGTTGAGTTTTATGTAATATAAAAAAGCTGTATATAAAACTTATCTATATTATCTATACAATCTCTGTTGTCTCGTAGTCTCTTTTTTCCATTCCTAGTTCTGTATCAATGTCCCTAGCAATCGCTTTCAGGTTTAGGAAGACATTGTCAGTGTCTCTTCTGATTTCATCGATCAACTCTTCCAGGTTAGAGACTCTAAGGATGTATTTTCCTTTTTCAACAACTATCAGGCCGGAACTTATTAAGTTTGTTAAGTGATGTACAACAGTTCCCCTGCTCAAGTTCAATCGATAAGCCAGTTCATCAGAACTTATTGGCCTGTGCTGTTTCGCAGCTTTCAATAATTCAATAAAGATTCGGAAGCAACTAGAATTCTTGTCTCTTGCAGAAAACAATCCCAGGCTCTGGCAGAACCACTGAAGGTCCTTGTTTATCAGTTTCTTGGCCGGCTTCCTGATCTTCACGATTGTCAGTTTCTTGAATTCTGTTATCATAAATAGGCATAAAGACCGCAAGATTTATATAGTTTTTGTTGTTTTCTAGTTGTTGTGGTTGATTTAAAATCAACGAAGATTATTTAAAGCTTATCCAATTACTCATGTAAAAGGTGAAATTATGGCTAAAGAAACAGGGGAAAAAAGTGAAGATGGCAAAGAAGTGATGATAAAGGAATTGACAGAGACAGCAAAGAGAGTGCAGGCTGATTTTGAAAACTACAAGAAAAGAGTGGAAAATGAAAAGCAGGAATTCATACAGCAGGCAAATGCAGATTTACTAAAGAAACTGCTTAATATAATAGACAACTTTGAGCTTGCATTAAAAAACGAGCAATCGCCTGAAGACTTTGCAAAAGGTATTGAACTCATATACGCACAATTAAGAGAACTTTTAACACAAGAAGGCGTCAAGGAGATAGAGACAGAAAACAAGCAATTTGATCCTTACCTGCATGAAGCAATGATCACTGGTAATGATGAGACAAAAAAAGACAACCAGATACTTGAAGAATTCCAGAAAGGTTACACAATAAAAAACACAGTACTAAGGCACAGCAAAGTCAAAGTTAATAAACTATAGTTACTTTCATATTCAAAAACTTGAGAGGATGATGTTAACATGAAAATTACAACTAAAACCACAAAAGAGGAGCTGATAAGAAAAGGCAATTGCGAAAACCAGTGCGGCAAGTGCTGCACAAGATCGAGCGGAATCGTTTTGCCGCACGAGGTAAAACGGATTGCCAAGCATCTTAAGATGCCAGAAGAAACGTTCAAGAACAAGTATCTTGAACCGCACGAAAGATTCCACACAACCCATCACAGGATCAAGCAAAGAAGAGTGCACCCCAACATAAGCGGTTCGTGCATGATGCTGAGTCCTGCAGGCAAGTGCAGGATACACGTTTCAAAGCCATTGTACTGCAAAATAACGACCTGCCAGGAGCACGGGCATGACGCAGTGATATGGTATGATCTGAAACACTTTGTGAATGCAGAGGACCCGCAGTCAATACGTGAATGGGCAGAGTATCTGCACCATGGCAAGACAATCAAAGGCGGAGAACTGCACCAGATCGTTCCGAACAGGAGAAAGCTGAGATGGATGCTGGAGTACGGCGACCTTCAGGAAACGTCTGATGAGATCGCAAAAAGAATCAAAAAAGAATTAAGAAAATAATTTCATGCTCAAAAAGGATTGATGTTTACAAATAAATATTGGGAGGTATGAGAAAATGGCAGAAGCTAATACAGGAAAAACAATTGGTATTGACTTAGGCACTACTTTCAGTGCAGTAGCTGTGATGGAAGCTGGAAAAGCTACAATCATTCCTAATTCTGAAGGACAAAGAACTACACCTAGTGTCGTCAGCATAAAGGACGGTGAACGTATAGTAGGACAGGTTGCAAGGAATCAGGCAATCACTAATCCG